>NZ_PSRR01000003.1 GCF_004296405.1 Bradyrhizobium sp. Leo170 | reverse complement strand
CCCGCCCCTCATTCGCCGTGAGACGCGCGGAGTTAAATCACTGATTTGCCCGACGGCGAAAGCGGAATGTTTTTTGTGTGAGGGCTGGACGAGCCAAATCACGTTGATTGGCTTAAGGAAAATCGCGCGAACGATACGACGCCGTCATGCCCGGGCTTGCCCGTCTTCGCTATCGCTTCGCCGGACTGAGATTAGAGTGCCCGGCGAAGCCTCGGCGTAGCCGGGTCCCGGGCATCCACGTCCTTCGCGCCCGGGACAACGTGGATGGCCGAGTCAAGCCCGGCCATGACGGAGGAGAGGATTGCGCAACGCGTCGCTCAGTCATTCCGGGGCGATGCGCCAGCATCGAGCCCGGAATCCATTTCTCCACCTGCGCATGCGGCCCGATGGATTCCGGGCTCGCGCTGCGCGCGCCCCGGAATGACGACGGAGGTTGTTGCAAGCTCGCGCAATGCGCGCCTCACGCGGCCGGTTCATCCGGATCGAGTGCGGCCTGGAAGCGCGTTGATGCATCGCTTGCTTCACCGGACGCACCAAACACCGCGGCGGCGGTGATGTCCTTGGCGAGATGGGTGCATTCGAGCCAGACCAGATTGAGCATCAGCGGCGGCAGTTCGCGCGCCTGCTGCATGTTCCTGCAGCGGGCCTCCGCGCCCTCCATGCCCCACCATTGCTGAGCGACCGTCACGACCCTGCGGAAATTGCGCAAGGTGCCTGACGCCTTCGCGCGATCGACCTTGGCGAGCAGCGCGCAATGGTTCAGCCAGTTCAGCCCGGCGATGATGGCGATCGCGACGTCGTCGACGGCGCGTCCGGTGAAATCGATCACCGTGTCCTCGTGCGGCTGCTGGCGCAGGAAGCCGTCGATCAGCTCAGCCTGGCGCGACGGCTCCGTCAGAAGCGCGGAGTCGCGTCCCGGGATCATGGTCAGATAGCGCATCCCTTCCAGCCGTGTGTGGCGCCAGATTTCGCGCGGGCTGGCGCTCGCATCATTCGATTTGCGCTTACAGGCGGGATAGACGAGATCGCCATGATCGGCCTTTTCGAGATATGTCGCGACGACCTTGTCCAGCCCCTGCAACAAGGCATCTGCACCGGCCCTGGCGTCCAGGACCTCTTCTGACGGCACCTCTCTGCCCCAACCAAACAAGGCCATGCTTGTTTCCGGCGTGATCTTCTCGTTTTGCGAGTGTAGCACCAGCGCGGCCGATTGCACTGCGCCAATCCGCCGTATTTTCGGCAGGGGCGGGACGGCGCCGGCGGGATTCCGGAGGAACCCCCGCTCTCCTAGCGGTTGACGAGCCAGATGATCACGCTCAGCACGACGCTGAGCAATAGCGACGTCATCAGTGGGACATAGAACGAATAATTTGATCCCTCGACATGGATGTCACCAGGCAGGCGGCCAAGCCCGAGCTTGCCGATCACCGGCCAGAGCAGACCAGCGGCGAGGAGGAGCAGTCCGAGGATGATCAGCGTGCGCTGCATCCGGCACCTCCAATTCGTGGGGCGGTTTATCCGCCCCACGAATATCGCTTAACCCCACGGTCCGCGCGAGGTGGTCGTGCCGCCCCATGGGCTGCCTGAAGGATAGCGCGTTCCGGCGGAAGGTGCACCACCGCCGCCCAGCTCGGCAGCGAGCTGCTGCAGTGCCGCGATGCGGTTCTGGGTCGACGGGTGGGTGGAGAAGAGATTGTCGACGCCGTGGCCTGACAACGGATTGATGATGAACATGTGGGCGGTCGCAGGATTGCGCTCGGCCTCATAGTTCGGCACCTGATGCGCGGCATTCTCGATCTTCATCAGCGCGGACGCGAGCCACATCGGCTGGCCGACGATACGCGCGCCGAGATTGTCGGCGGCATATTCCCGGGTGCGGCTGATCGCCGTCTGCACCAGCATGGCGCCCAGCGGCCCCAGGATCATCAGCGCGATCGAACCGACGATGCCCGGACCGCTGTTGCTGTTGCGGTGGCCGCCGAAGAACATGCCGAATTGCGCCAGCATCGAGATCGCGCCGGCGATGGTGGCGGTGATCGTCATCAACAGCGTGTCGTGGTTCTTGATATGCGCGAGCTCGTGCGCGATCACGCCGGCGAGCTCCTCGCGGCTGAGCTGCTGCATGATGCCGGCGGTGACGGCGACCGCGGCATTCTGCGGATTGCGGCCGGTGGCAAACGCGTTGGGCTGCGCCTCGTCCATCACGAACACGCGCGGCATCGGCAGGCCAGCGCGGCTCGCGAGCTCGGCGACGAGGCCGACGAGTTCGGGCGCGGTGCGTGCATCGACCTCATGGGCGCCGTACATCCTGAGCACCATGCGGTCGGAATTCCAGTAGGTGAACAGATTGGTCGCGGCCGCAACCACAAGCGCGATCATCGCGCCACTGGCGCCGCCGATGAGATAGCCGATCCCCATGAACAGGGCGGTAAGGCCGGCCAGCAGAAGGGCTGTCTTGAAATAATTCATCGCCGTTTCCCCTGCGTCGTTGCGGAAAAACCACTGTTGCAGGCGCAGCTTAGGTAGGGATTTGCCTATGGGCAGCGCAAGTGGCGAAAGGTGCGTCGGGGCGACGCGGGCGAAAATACGCTGGCTCCCTCCCACGTCGTCCCGGCGAAAGCCGGGACTCATAACCACCGGACTTTGTGATGTGCTCCGCTGCAACCACTTGCTCGCGCCACAACAGTTTCCTGTGGTTATGGGTCCCGGGTCAAGCCCGGGACGACGGCGGAGTGAGGGATAGCTTGGGCGTAAAGCTTCACGTAAGATCATTACTATCTTTCGTAAGCCCATTCCCTACCGGCGAGTTCTGATGTTCAAGACCCGATTTGCGATCGCGGCCGTCACGATGATTGCGGCGTTTTCGTCTGCGGCCTCCGCGCAGCAATTGTTGCCGGCACCCACACGTCAGGCACCGGCGGCCGCGCGGCCTGCGACGGTGTCCTCGTCGCGCGCGGCGGCCTGCCATAATGGCCAAAGCTTCGAGCGGTTCCTTGCCAATCTCAAGCAGCGCGCGGTGTCCGAAGGCGTATCGCAGCAGGCGATCGCGGAAGCCTCGCCGTACCTCGTCTACAACCAGGGCATCGTTAACCGCGACCGCGGGCAGCGCGTGTTCGGACAGATCTTCACCGAGTTCGCAGGGAGAATGGCCGCGCCCTACCGGATGCAGCAGGGACAGCAGCACATCAAGACCTATGCGGCGGCATTCTCGCGCGCCGAGAAGGAATACGGCGTGCCGCCGGCGGTGATCGCGGCGTTCTGGGGACTGGAGAGCGACTTCGGCGCCAACATGGGCAACCTTCCAACGCTGCCTTCGCTGGTGTCGCTTGCCTATGATTGCCGGCGCTCGGAGATGTTCCAGAACGAGACCATCGCGGCGCTCAAGATCATCGACCGCGGTGACCTTTCGGCCGATGAGATGGTCGGCTCCTGGGCCGGCGAGCTCGGGCAGACGCAATTCCTGCCGACGCACTATTTCAACTATGCCGTCGACTATGACGGCGATGGCCATCGCAATCTCTTGCGTAGCGGGCCCGACGTGATCGGCTCGACTGCGAACTATATCGCCAACGGATTGAAGTGGCGGCGCGGCGAGCCGTGGCTGCAGGAAGTGCGCGTGACCGCATCCAGCTTTCCGTGAGATCAGGCCGATCTCACGACAAAACTGCCGCGCTCGAAATGGGCGCAGCTCGGCGTGACCTATCCGGATGGACGTCCACTAGCGAATGACGACATGCCGGCGTCGCTGCTGTTGCCGATGGGACGGATGGGGCCGGCGTTCCTGGCCTATGCGAATTTCGCCGCCTACACCGAATGGAACAATTCGCTGATCTATTCGACCACCGCCGGGTATCTGGCGAGCCGCATCGCAGGCAGCCCGCCGATGCTGCGGCCTTCGGGTCCCGTGGCGCAGTTGCCGTTCCAGGAGATCAAGGAATTGCAGCAGCACTTGGTGCGCGCCGGCTTCAATGTCGGCAAGGTCGACGGCGTACTCGGACAGGCGAGCCGCAGCGCCGTGAAGGCGATGCAGATCAAATATGGACTACCGGCGGATTCCTGGCCATCAGCGGAACTGCTGGCGCGGATGCGCGGGCGCGCCCAGCCGACGGAAGCGGCAATGCCGGCCGTTCGTTAGACCCGCTTCGGGAAATGACGCCTCTGTGACAGGCTTCTTCAAGAGGTCGTTTTGCTGCACGCATCGTGATTTAGAACAAATCCTACTATGTTCGCCTGCATGTGCCGCTTTTGACGCCAGTCAAGCGACCGAACACCGCGCGTTGCTAGTCTGCACGAGAAGAATGGCTGGGGCATTGCGCCCATCGCCGCGATGCACAAATGTTGCGTATCGTTCATTTCCGGAAAGCCTCCCATGAGCCAATCCTCCAAACTGTTCGAGCCCCTCAAGCTTGGTCCGCTGACGCTGCCCAACCGGGCGGCGATGGCACCGTTGACGCGCAACCGTGCGGTGCCGCCCGGCATGGTGCCGAGCCCGCTCGCGGTCGACTATTACGCGCAGCGCGCCTCCGCCGGCCTCCTGATCACCGAGGCGAGCCAGGTCTCGCAACAGGGCCAAGGCTACCAGGACACGCCCGGCATCTATTCGAAGGAACAGATTGCGGGATGGCGCAAGGTTACCGACGCCGTGCATGCGCGCGGCGGACGCATCTTCATCCAGCTCTGGCATGTCGGCCGCATCTCCCACACCTTGCTGCAGCCGAACGGCGGCGCGCCGGTTGCGCCATCCGCGGTCCGCGCCAAGACCAAGACCTTCGTGGGCGGCAGCTTTACCGATGTGTCCGAACCGCGGGAGCTCGAGTTTTCCGAAATACCTGGCATCATCGAAGACTTCCGGCGCGGCGCGGCGAACGCGATCGAAGCCGGATTTGACGGCGTCGAGATCCATGGCGCCAACGGCTATCTGCTCGACCAGTTCGCCAAGGACGGCACCAACAAGCGCACCGATGCCTATGGCGGATCGATCGAGAATCGCGCGCGGCTGATGCTGGAAGTCTCCAAGGCGGTGGCCGCGGAAGTCGGCGCCGAACGCACCGGCATCCGCATCTCGCCGGTGACGCCGGCCAATGACGTCTCCGACTCCAATCCGCAGCCGCTGTTCGATCACATCGTCGATGGGCTCAATGCGCTGAAGCTGGTCTACATCCATGTCATCGAAGGCGCGACCGGCGGGCCGCGCGATGTCGCGCCGTTCGACTATGCGTCACTGCGCAAGCGCTTCAAGCAGGCGTATATGGCCAACAACGGTTATGACTTCGCGCTGGCGAACAAGGTGCTGGAATCCGGCGCCGCCGACCTGATCGCGTTCGGCAAGCTGTTCATCTCGAACCCCGACCTGGTCGAGCGCCTGAAGCAGGGCGCAGCACTGAACGAGTGGGACAAGAACACGTTCTACGGCGGCGGCGCGAACGGTTATACGGACTATCCGACGCTGGAGGCGGTGGAAGCGGCGCAGTAGCCGCGAATACCGCCGTCATTGCGAGGAGCGACAGCGACGAAGCAATCCATGCCTGCCACAAGTGGAGAGATGGATTGCTTCGCTTCGCTCGCAGTGACGGGTGGAAAGAACGACGTCTTTCTCCCACTGTCATTCCGGGGCAGCCCAGGGCTGAACCCGGAATGAATTCCACCACGTGCTTTGCTGTCCGATGGATTCCGGGCTCGCGCTTCGCGCGCCCCGGAATGACGAAGGCCGGGATTGCTCCCGGCCTTTTGTTTTTCTCCGTCATGCCCGGGCTTGTCCCGGGCATCCACGTCTTTCCATACCCGCGGCAACGCGTGGATGGCCGGGACGAGCCCGGCCAAGACGGCGTTGCGGGAGCTTACTTCG
Organism: Bradyrhizobium sp. Leo170; assembly: GCF_004296405.1. Classification (GTDB taxonomy): domain Bacteria; phylum Pseudomonadota; class Alphaproteobacteria; order Rhizobiales; family Xanthobacteraceae; genus Bradyrhizobium. Next base: position 84,585 of record NZ_PSRR01000003.1, on the reverse strand, counting down.
CTTCCGCACGCTTCGGCGGGGTGGCGGGCCACGACTTGATCAGGGTGTCGTAGTCGACTGTCTCGCCCTTCGGCTTCTCGTTGGCGAGCTTGCGCTGGGGCGCGATGGTGCCGTCCTTCTCGGCCTTGGCGAACCAGTATTCCGGCTTCTCCTTCTTGTTCAGCTTCGGGCCGCAGGCGCCCTGCACGCCGGATTTCTCGAGCCGCTCCATCACCGAGTCCTGGGCCGCGGCGAGCGCGTCCATCGCCTGCTGCGGCGTCTTCGCACCGGACGACGCATCGCCGATGTTCTGCCACCAGAGCTGGGCGAGCTTCGGATAATCAGGCACGTTGTTGCCGGTCGGAGTCCACTGCACGCGCGCGGGCGAGCGGTAGAACTCGATCAGGCCGCCGAGCTGCGGCGCGCGCTCGGTGAACGACTTGTCCCAGATGTCGGACTCGCGGATGAAGGTGAGACCGACATGGCTCTTCTTCAACGACACCGTCTTGGAGACGATGAACTGCAGATAGAGCCAAGCCGCCTTGCGGCGATCCGCCGGCGTCGACTTCAGAAGCGTGAGCGAGCCGGCGTCCTGATAGCCGAGCTTCATGCCTTCCCGCCAGTAGGAGCCGTGCGGCGACGGAGCCATGCGCCATTTCGGCGTGCCGTCTGCGTTCATGACGGGAATGCCGGGCTTCACCATGTCGGCGGTGAACGCGGTGTACCAGAAGATCTGCTGGGCGATGTTGCCCTGCGCCGGCACCGGGCCCGATTCAGAGAAGGTCATGCCCTGCGCCTGCGGCGGAGCATACTTCTTCAACCACTCGAGATATTTGGTGATCGAGTAGACGGCGGCCGGACCGTTGGTGTCGCCGCCGCGCTCGACCGACGAGCCCACGGGGCGGCAGCCTTCCATGCGGATGCCCCACTCGTCGACCGGCAGACCGTTCGGAATGCCCCTGTCGCCATTGCCCGCCATCGACAGCCAGGCGTCGGTGAAGCGCCAGCCGAGCGAGGGGTCCTTCTTGCCATAGTCCATATGGCCGTAGACCTTGACGCCGTTGATCTCCTTGATGTCGTTGGTGAAGAACTCGGCGATATCTTCATACGCCGACCAGTTCACGGGCACGCCGAGCTCGTAGCCATACTTGGCCTTGAACTTAGCCTTGTAGTCGGGGTTGGTGAACCAGTCGTAGCGGAACCAGTAGACGTTGGCGAACTGCTGGTCGGGCAACTGATAAAGCTTGCCGTCCGGCGCTGTCGTGAACGACTTGCCGATGAAGTCGTTGACTTCGAGATAGGGATCGGTGACGTCCTTGCCCTCGCCGGTCATGTAGTCCGACAGCACGATGGTCTGGCCGTAGCGGAAATGCGTGCCGATCAGGTCGCTATCGTTGATCCAGCCGTCATAGACGTTCTTGCCGGACTGCATCTGGGTCTGCAGCTTCTCGACGACGTCGCCTTCCTGGATGGTGTCGTGCTTGAGCTTGATGCCGGTGATCTCGCTGAACGCCTTGGCGAGCGTCCTGGCTTCATACTCATGCGTCGTGATGGTTTCGGACACGATGTTGATTTCCATGCCCTTGAAGGGCTCGGCCGCCTTCGCGAACCATTGCAGCTCCTTCATCTGGTCTTCCTTCGACAGGGTCGAAGGCTGGAATTCGCTGTCGATCCATTTCTGGTTGACGGCGTCGTCGGCGCGCGCCGGCGCGCTGACAGTGGCGGCGGCCGCGATCAGCGCGGCGGCGCTGGTCATCGTAAGCAGACGGCCCCTGGTGGTTCCTCTCAAATGTCGCATGGCGTTTCCTCCTGATATAGCGACAAAACAATTCAGGTCCGGGTTGGTCCCGGATCTGCTCTTCTTCACTTCCTCAGACGGTGCGGAAAATCACAACGGCCGTGGCAAGCGAAATCAGTGTGGCGAGCCACAGGCTCGAAGCCTCGACGCCCTCCTCCCCAATGGGCAGCGTGGTGATGGAGTCGGTGCCGACGACGCCGATCCAGACGAGATGGATGACGGCGGCGAGCACCAGCGAGATGAAGAGACGATCGCCGCGCGTGGTCGGAATCCTGAGCACGCCGACCCGCTCGGCTTCGGGATAGGCGACCGCGAGCCAGGTCATCACCGCCAGCGTCATGCCGAGCAGCGCAAAGAAGATCGCCGTCGGCAGCGTCCAGGCCATCCATGCGATGCTTTCCATGGGGCGCCTCCTACACGCGACCGAGCGCGAAGCCGCGCGCGATATAGTTGCGGACGAACCAGATCACGAGCGCGCCCGGGATGATCGTGAGCGCGCCGGCCGCGGCGAGCAGGCCCCAATCCATGCCGGCGGCGGAGACCGTGCGCGTCATCACCGCCGAGATCGGCTTGGCATCCACCGAGGTCAGCGTGCGCGCGAGCAACAGCTCGACCCAGGAGAACATGAAGCAGAAGAAGGCGGCCACCCCGATGCCGCTCGCGATCAGCGGCACCAGGATCTTGATGAAGAAGCGCGGGAAGGAATAGCCGTCGAGGAACGCGGTCTCGTCGATCTCGCGCGGCACACTGGAGACGAAGCCTTCGAGGATCCAGACCGCGAGCGGAACGTTGAAGATGCAATGCGCCAGCGCCACCGCCCAGGGCGTATCGAACAGGCCGATCGCGGAATAGAGGTTGAAGAACGGCAGCGCATAGACCGCGGCCGGCGCCATGCGGTTGGAGAGCAGCCAGAAGAACAAATGCTTGTCGCCGAGGAAGCGGTAGCGCGAGAAGCCGTAAGCCGCCGGCAGCGCCACCGAGATCGAGATCACGGTGTTGATGACGACATATTTCAGCGAGTTGATGTAGCCGGAATACCAGCTCTCGTCGGTGAATATCCGCTTGTAGTTCTCGATCGTCGGCTGGTGCGGCCACAGCGTCATGGTCGAGACGATCTCGCTGTTGGTCTTGAAGCTCATGTTGATGAGCCAGTAGATCGGCAACAACAGGAAGATCAGGAACAGCGAGATGATGAGGCGGCGCCCGGGAATCGTGCCCATCACACAGCTCCCTCTTTTTGCGGGCGCTCGGCGCCGGCATTGGTCATGACGGTGTAGAACACCCAGCAGACGATCAGGATGATGAGGTTGTAGACCAGCGACAGCGCCGCGGCCTTGCCGAGATCGAACTGACCGAGCGCGATCTTGACGAGCTCGATCGAGATGAAAGTGGTCGAATTGCCCGGCCCGCCGCCGGTGACGACGAACGGCTCGGTGTAGATCATGAAGCTGTCCATGAAGCGCAGCAGCACCGCGATCAGGAGCACGCGGTTCATTTTCGGCAACTGGATCGCGCGGAACACCGCCCAGCGCGAGGCGCCGTCGATCTGCGCGGCTTGATAATACGCATCGGGAATCGACTTCAGGCCGGCATAGCAGAGCAGCGCCACGAGACTGGTCCAGTGCCAGACGTCCATCACGATCACGGTCGCCCAGGCGTCGAGTTCGTTGGAGACGTAGTTGTAAGGGATACCCAGGCTGTTGAGGGTGTAGCCGAGCAGGCCGATATCTGGACGGCCGAAGATCTGCCAGATGGTGCCGACCACGTTAAACGGGATCAACAGCGGCAGCGCCAGGATCACGAGGCAGACGGCGACGGTCCAACCCTCGCGCGGCATCGACAACGCGACGACGATACCGAGCGGTATCTCGATCGCGAGGATGATCGCGGAGAAGATCAGGTTGCGCCAGAGCGATGCAAAGAAGCGTTCGCCGAGGTCAGTCGTGGGATCGAGCAATTCCTTGAACCAGCCGACGCCGTTCCAGAAGAACTGGTTGTTGCCGAAAGTGTCCTGCATCGAATAGTTCACCACCGTCATCAGCGGCAGCACCGCGGAGAACGCGACCACCAGGAACACCGGCAGCACCAGGAACCAGGCTTTCTGATTGACCGTCTTGTCCATCAGGCGACCCCCTCGACCAGGCGGCTGTCGGCATAGACGTGCACATGCGCGGGATCGAACACGAGCCCTGCCATGTTGTCGGGCACCGAAAATCCCGGCGGCACACGCGCGGCGAACTTGGAATCGCCGACGCGCACCCGCGCAAAGCGGATGCGGCCGAGATCGTCGATCCGCTCGATCGTCGCCGCCAGCAGACCCGAGGCGGGCGGCGCAACGTCGACGAATTCCGGCCGCACCCCGATCTCGATCTTCGCGCCCGCGGGCAGCACGCCGTAATTGCGGTGCAGGCCGATGGTGTGGCCATCGATCCGCGCCTCGCGCCCATCGACATGCGCCGGCACGATGTTCATGCCGGGCGAGCCGATGAAATAGCCGACAAAGGTGTGCGCGGGCTTATCAAATAGTTCAGCCGGTGTGCCGCTCTGCACCACGCGCCCGTCATGCATGACGACGACGGTATCGGCAAAGGTCAGCGCCTCCGTCTGGTCGTGGGTGACATAGATCATGGTGAGGTCGAGCTCGCGGTGCAGCGCCTTCAATTTCGAACGGAGCTGCCATTTCAATTCGGGATCGATGACGGTCAGCGGCTCGTCGAACAGGATCGCGGCGACATCGGATCGCACCAAGCCGCGGCCGAGCGAGATCTTCTGCTTGGCATCGGCGGTGAGCCGCGTCGCCTTGCGGTTGAGGTAGGGCGCAAGATCGAGCAGCTCGGCGATCCGCTTCACGCGCGCTGATATCTCCGCCTTCGGCACGCCGCGGTTCTTCAGCGGGAAAGCCAGATTCTCGCCGACCGTCATGGTGTCGTAGATCACCGGAAACTGGAACACCTGCGCGATGTTGCGCTTCTGCGTCGACAGCGGCGTGATGTCCTTGCCGTCGAACAGGATCTTTCCGCGCGACGGCGTCACGATGCCCGAGATGAGATTGAGCAGCGTGGTCTTGCCGCAGCCGGAGGGGCCGAGCAGCGCATAGGCGCCGCCCTGCCGCCACGTCATCGTCACCGGTTTCAGCGCGAAGGATTCCGGCGGCGCGTTATCGCCGCTGTAGGAGTGGGCGAGATCGACGAGGTCAATGCGGGCCATCAGGCATCTCCCTCAAGTGCGGCCAGGAGCTGCGACCAGGCGATCGGCCAGGTCGAACACGAAGACGTTGTCGGGATCGAGCGCGACGTTGAGCGCCTTCCCGGGTTCATACTCATGGACGCCGTGCAGCACCGCGACCCAATTGGCGGAATCGCGCTGCAGGTGGATGAAGCTCTCGGAGCCGGTGATCTCGGTCACGCTGACGCTGGCCGGAAACACGTGACGGCCGGCGGCGCCTTTCGCGACTTCGAGCTGATGCGCGCGGAAGCCGACGCGATAAGCGCCATCGGCAAGGTTCGCATAAAGGCCGGTCGCGGGCGCGCGCGTGCCGCCGGCATAATGCACGGTGCTGTGCCGCTTCTCGATATTGACGATGTTGAGCGGGGGATCGGAATAGACCTGGGCGACGCGCAGCGTCTCGGGCTGCCGATACACCCGCGAGCTGGCGCCGGCCTGCAGCACGCGTCCCTGCCACATGCAGATGGTGTCGCCGCCGAGCAGCAGCGCTTCCGACGGCTCCGTGGTCGCGTAGACGAAGATCGCACCCGACGCCTCGAAGATGCGCGGCAGTTCGGTGCGCAGCTCTTCGCGCAGCTTGTAGTCGAGATTGGCGAGCGGCTCATCGAGCAGCACGAGATCGGCGCCCTTGACCAGCGCGCGCGCAATCGCGGTGCGCTGCTGCTGACCACCGGAGAGCTGCAGCGGCGTGCGCTTCAGAAAGGGCTCAAGCCGCAACAGCTTTGCGGCATCCGCCACGCGCTTGTCGATCTCCTCGCGCGGCCGTCCCTGCACACGCAAGGGCGAGGCGATGTTCTCATAGACCGAGAGCGAGGGATAGTTGATGAACTGCTGGTAGACCATCGCGACCGAGCGCTGGCGCACATCGATGCCGGTGACGTCCGCACCGTCGACCAGCACGCGGCCGCTCGTCGGCTTGTCGAGGCCGGCGAGCAACCGCATGATCGAGGTCTTGCCTGATAGCGTCGGCCCGAGCAGCACGCTCAGCGTGCCGCGCTCGAGCGTCAGCGCGACATCGTGGATGGCCGGGATGCCGTCCACGGTGCGCGTGACGTGGTCGAGCGTGACGCTCATGGCCGTCCTCCCGCCTCGCGTAGCGGACGTTCGCCGGACAGTCCATGAGCGGCGATCCATTCGTCGAGCGCCGATATCTCGGCGGCCGACATCCTCAAACCCAGTTTGGAGCGGCGCCAGACGATGTCTTCGGCGGTCAACGCCCATTCGTTCGCCATCAGGTACCTGACTTCGCTTTCCGTCAAGGTGGCGCCGAAGGACTTTCCGAGATCGCCGATCGATTTCGCGCTGCCGAGTACTTTTGTCGCACGCGTGCCGTAGGCGTGTGCGAGCCGGCTCGCATGCGGCGCCGACAGGAACGGATAGTCGCGCACGAGTTCCGCAGCGAGCGCATCGACCGCGGAGACATCCATGTCGCCGCCGGGCAGCGGCGACTTGCCGGTCCAGCCCTCGCGGGCTTTCGCGCTGCGCAAATAGGGCGCAAGGCGCTCAAGCGCTTCTTCCGCCAATCGCCGATAGGTCGTGATCTTGCCGCCATAGATCGAGAGCAGCGGCACGCCGCCGGGCGTATCGAGCTCGAACACGTAATCGCGTGTGGCGGCCTTGGCCTCGCTCGCACCGTCATCATAGAGCGGGCGCACACCGGAATAGGTCCAGACCACATCCTCCCGCTTCACCGGCTTTGCGAGATACTCGCTGACGGAAGCGCAGAGATAACTGATCTCCTCCTCCGTCGCCTTCACCTTGGCGGGGTCGCCGTCATAGTCACGGTCAGTGGTGCCGATCAGCGAGAAATCATTCTGATAGGGAATCACGAAGACGATGCGGCCATCGGCGTTCTGGAAGATGTAAGCGCGGTCGTGGTCGTAGAGTTTTCTCACCACGATATGCGAGCCTTGCACGAGCCGCACTTTTGCGCGCGCGTTGACGCCGGCGCTCGAAGTCAGCACCTCTTCGACCCATGGACCGCCGGCATTGACCAGCGCACGCGCACGCACCGTCCGCCGCGCGCCGCTGCCTTCGTCCTCGACCGTGACATTCCAGAGACCGTCAGCCCGCCTGATCTCGACGGCGCGGGTGCGCGTGCAGATCTCGGCGCCGCGATCGGCGGCATCGCGCGCGGTCAGCACGACCAGCCGCGCGTCGTCGACGAAGCAATCGGAATACTCGAACCCTTTGACGTAGCGATTCTTGATCAGGGGCTTGCCGACCTCGTCGCGACTGAGGTCCACCGACCGGGTCGGCGGCAGCAGGTGCCGGCCGCCGATGTGATCATAAAGGAACAGCCCGAGCCGGAGCAGCCAGGCCGGGCGCAGGCCGGCATGGTGCGGCAAAACGAAACGCAGAGGGCGGATGATATGGGGCGCGATCTGCCAGAGGATCTCGCGCTCGATCAGGGCCTCACGGACCAGGCGGAACTCGTAATATTCGAGATAGCGCAGCCCGCCATGCACGAGCTTGGTCGACCAGGACGACGTCCCGCTCGCCAAATCATTCATTTCACAGAGGAAAACGGAATTACCCCGCCCCGCCGCATCGCGCGCGATGCCGCAGCCGTTGATGCCGCCCCCAATGATTGCGAGGTCGAAAATCCGATCCAACAGACGCTTCCCCGGCCGCTCGCGTTCGCTTTCGGCGATTTCGCTTTCGGATTCGATTAGATCACAACGAAAAACGAAAGCAAACCGAAAATGGGGAACCGGGGTCTGCGACTTGGGGATGAGGCGGGATTCGGGGCGATATCGGGCCTCATCCTCCGAGACGCGCGTTCCGCGCTCCTCAGGATGAGGGGCGGACGGCCACGCCATCCTTTCCGTCATTGCGAGGAGCGATAGCGACGAAGCAATCCATGCCTGCGCGAGTGGAGGGATGGATTGCTTCGCTGCGCTCGCAATGATGTGGAGGAGAGAGCGGCGCGCTCGCATCTATCCCCTCACCCTGAGGAGGCCGCGAAGCGGGCGTCTCGAAGGGCGAGGCCACCAGCGCTGCTACACGCTCCGCAGCGTCACTGGCGCGGGCTCGGGTGTGGTGTCGTCGATGTCGGCCGCTGGCTTGTCCATCGCCACGACCACCTCGATGCCTCTGCTGTGGCAGATGTTCGCCAGTCCCGCCGGCAATGCGGTGTCGGTGATGAAGGTCTGGATCTGGCTGATATGGGCGATGCGGACCGGGGCGCTGCGGCGGAGTTTTGTTGAGTCCGCCACCAGCATCACGTTGCGCGCGTTGGCGATGATGGCCTGGGCGACCTGGACTTCACGATAGTCGAAATCCAGGAGCGCGCCCTCCTCGTCGATCGCCGACGCGCCGATGATCGCGTAGTCGACCTTGAACTGGCCGATCAGTTGCGTCGCGGTCGAGCCGACCACGGCGCCGTCGGCGCGCCGCACGGTACCGCCCGCCACCACCACCTCGATGCGGGGATGGCGGTACAGCAGCATCGCGACATTGAGGTTGTTGGTAATGACGAGCAGCCCCTCATGCGAGGTCAGCGCGCTCGCGACCTCCTCCGTGGTGGTGCCGATATTGATGAACAGCGAGCAGCCGTTCGGAATGCGCGCGGCGGCTGCCGCCCCAATCGCCTTCTTCTCTTCGGCGGCGACGAACCGCCGCGCCTCATAGGCAAGATTTTCCACGCCGGAGGCGATGATCGCGCCGCCATGGATGCGCGTCAGCGAACGCCGGTCGCAGAGATCATTGAGGTCCTTGCGGATGGTCTGCGCGGAGACTTCGAAACGTTTGGCAAGGTCCTCCACCATCACGCGGCCAAAGGCGCGCGCGAGGTTTAGGATCTCGGTCTGGCGATGGGTCAATACGGGCACGGCGGCACCTTGCGACATCGAAAGCCGCATGCTGCGGCGGTTTGGCGCCAAGGTCAACGCGCTAGTTGTAGCCCGGATGGAGCGCAGCGTAATCCGGGAAACGGCACGGCATGGCGTCTCCCCGGATTGCGCTGCGCTCCATCCTGGCTACGGGCTTCCTGGAATCTATGATGCCAGCTTCAGCTCGCCGTCGGCGAGGCGGCGTGCGGCGCGCTCGGCTTCGCGGGCGTTGCGGAAGAGCTGGCCTTCCAATCGGTTGAATTCAGGACTGGCCGCAAAGAAGCGATAGCCACGCTCATCGCGCACGACGATGCCGGCCGGATTGGAGCCGACTTCGATGATGTAGGTATCAGACATTTCCCAGTCCCAATTGAAGTGCGGGCCTATAACGTGATGGGAGCCTGATCGTTCCGCGCTTTCATCACTGCTGCGTCCCGCGAAAAGCGATGGCCAGCGCGGCGAATTGTCCTGATATCGCCGCATTCCCGAACACCGAATCACCTGCTCTCACGAGGTGTGGGATACGAGCGGCTGATAACAACTGTGTGTAAGCGAGGAGACGTCTTGGTTACGTCGCAAGCGTGGCGCCGTCGCGCTGGATCGGCTGCGGCTGGCCATGGTCGTCGATCGAGACGTAAGTAAAATTGCCATCGGTGACCAGGATCGATTGCCGTTCCTTGCGGCGCAGCACCCAGGCTTCGAGATGGACGGTGATCGAGGTGCGGCCGATCCGCACAAGGTTGGCGTGCACGGAGACGAGATCGCCGACATAGACGGCTTTACGAAAATTCATCGCTTCGATCGCGACCGTCACCGTGCGCGATCGCGCGACCTTCGAGGCGAACACGCCGCCGCCGAGATCCATCTGGCTGAGCAGCCAGCCGCCGAAGATATCGCCATTGGCGTTGGTATCCGCCGGCATCGCCAGCGTGCGGATGCAGAGATCGCCTTGCGGCTCGTTTTGCGCCATCGGAACGGTCGTGTCAGTCACTTGAAACTCTCCCAGCCGGCATCGGGCGCGAAGCGGCCGCCGAACTTCTGCTCGAGTGCCTGCAAGGTGGACACTACATTCTCGACACCGCGCGTGCGGGCGTAATTCAGCGGACCGCCACGGAACGGGGCATAGCCGGTGCCGAAGATCATCGCGCCGTCGACCACGTCGGCATTGTCGACGATGCCTTCACGCAGGCAGGCGACGCAGACATTCGACATCGGCAGCACCAGGCGGTCGATCATCTCCTGTGTCGGCTCGGCGGTCGATGTCACAGCGGACGTCTTGTCTGGCTTACCATCCTTCCACACGTAAAAACCCTTGCCCGTCTTGCGGCCAAGTTCGCCTTTCGTCACCTTTTCGCGCAGCCAGGCTGGCGTCGGCGGCAACAGGTCGCCGAATTTCGAGCGCAGCATGTCGCCAACGTCGAGGCAGATATCGAGGCCGACCTGGTCGGCAAGCTCGATCGGCCCCATCGGCATGCCGAATTTCTTCGCGGCCGCATCGATGACTGATTTATCGACCTTCTCATCCAGCAGCAGCATCGCTTCCAGCATGTAGGGCGTCAGCGCGCGGTTGACGAGGAAGCCGGGCGAACTCTTCACTGATAGCGGCAGGCGGTCGATGGCGCCGACGAAGGCAAGCGCCTGCTTCAACAGCTCGGCGTCGGTGCCGTCATGGCTGACGACCTCGACGAGCTGCAATCGCGAGACCGGATTGAAGAAATGCAGGCCGAGCAAGCGCTCCGGCTTTTCCAGCGTCGCGCGCAAATCCTGCAGCGGGATGCTGGAGGTGTTGGTCGCAAGGATTGCGCCCGGCTTCATCTTCGGCTCGATGCCGGCATAGACCTTCTGCTTCAGCTCGAGCTTTTCCGGCACCGCCTCGATGATGAGGTCGGCGTTGCGCACGCCCTCGCCGTCCATATCCGGGATCAGCCGATCATGCGCATCGCGCACGTCCGTGCGCTTGCGGATGATCTTCCTGTAGAGATCGTCGGCGCGCTTGATCGCGCCCGCGATCGGCTCCGGCTTCATGTCCGACAGCGTAACGCGCAGATCCTGTCCTGCGCACCAGGCGGCGATATCGCCGCCCATCGCGCCGGCGCCGATGATGTGGACATGCGCGATCCTGTTGCCGCTGCCTGCGAGCTTCTTCATCTGCTCGCGCAGGAAGAAGACGCGGATCAGGTTCTGCGCGGTCGGCGTCACCATCAATTCGGCGAAGGAACGCTTTTCCGCATTCAGCATCGCCGACTTTTCGCTGCCGTATTTTTCCCAGAGATCGATCAGCGCGTAAGGCGCGGGATAGTGCGCCTGCGGCGCGGCCTTGGCGGCCTCGCTGCGCATGCGCGAAGCGAGAAAGCCGCGCACCGGGCCGAAGTTCAGGAGCGTGTTGACCGACCCGGGCCTGGCGCGCTTCAGGCGGCCGAACACCGCGTCCTTCACCGCGTTCCTGACATGGCGCTCCTGCGTCACCGCATCGACTAGGCCGAGCGATTTGGCCCGGCGCGCATCGATGGTCTTGCCCGTCAGCATCAGGCTCATCGCCTGCATCGGATTGACGAGCTGCGTGAAGCGCACGGTGCCACCTAAGCCGGGATGCAGGCCGAGCATCACCTCGGGAAAGCCGAAGCGCGCGCCATCAATGGCGATCCGCGACTGGCAGGCCAGCGCGACTTCGAGGCCGCCGCCGAGGCAGAAGCCGTGGATCACGGCGACCGTCGGCACGCGCAGCGCTTCGAGCCGGTTGATGACCGCATGCGCGCGGCCGATCTCGGCTTCGACCAAGCGCGCATCGCTGGCGCCGCGGAATTCATTGACATCGGCACCGGCGATGAAGCCGCTCTTCTTCGCCGAGCGGATGACGAGGCCGGTCGGACGCTGGCTTTCGAGCGAAGACAGCACCGCATCGAATTCCTCGAGCACCTCGGCGTTCAGCGTGTTGGCGCTGGCGCCTTCGCGGTCGAACAGGAGCCAGGCGATGCCGTCGCCATCACGCGTCAGCCTGAAATGCTTGTAGGGACCGGCTTCCGGCACGGGCCCGAGTTCGAGCACGCGGTCGGCGAGGATGTTCATGATCTGCGAATCCATGATCACACCGTCTCTATCAGCATGGCGCCGCCCTGCCCGCCGCCGATGCATTCGGTGGCGATGCCGCGCCGCGTGCCGAGCCGCTTCATGGCGTTGACGAGATGCAGCACGATGCGGTTGCCGCTGGTGCCGACGGGATGGCCGAGGCTGATGGCGCCGCCATCGATATTCAGCTTCGCTCGATCGATCTCGCCCGCCGCGCCCTCGAGGCCGAGAATTTCGCGGCAAAATTTTTCATCGTTCCAGGCCGCAAGACAGCCGAGCACCTGTGTCGCAAAGGCCTCGTTCAACTCCCAGGTCTCGACATCCTGCAGGGTCAGTTCGTTGCGCTTCAGCAGCGCGGTCGCTGACAGCACGGGGCCGAGCCCCATGATAGCAGGATCGAGCGCCGCCCACTGGCTGTCGAGGATGACGGCCTTCGGCTTCAGCCCGTGCTTTGCCACCGCCTCTTCGGACGCGAGGATCACCCAGGAGGCGCCGTCGGTGATCTGCGAGGAATTGCCCGCGGTGACCTGTCCCCACGGCCGCTCGAATACCGGCTTCAGTTTTGCCAACGTCTCCGGCGTCGAGTCCGGGCGGACGCCGTCATCGTGATCGTAGAACTTGCCGTCGCGCGAGAACGACGTCTCGACTTCGCCCTTCAGCCAGCCTTCGCTCTGCGCTTTTGCCAGGCGGCGGTGGCTCTCGGCGGCATAGGCATCCGATTGCGCGCGGGTGATGCCGAAGAGATGGCCGACGACCTCGGCGGTCTGGCCCATGTTGAGCTCGGTGATGGGATCGGTGAGCCCGCGCTCCAGGCCGATGATCGGCTTGAAATAGCCGGGACGGAGCTTGAAGAAGGCGGCGATCTTCGCACCCATGCTCTTGGCGCCGGCAAGGCCAGCAAACCAACGCACGCCGGCGTTGGGCCAGACCAATGGCGCATGGCTCAGCGCCTCGGCGCCGCCGGCGAGGATGAGATCGGCTGTGCCTTCGCGGATGTAGCGATAGCCGGTGTCGATCGACTGCATGCCGGAGCCGCAATTGATCTGCACGGTGAAGGCGACCATCTTCTCGCCCATGCCAAGCCGGAGCGCCGCGACGCGCGCCGGGTTCATCTCGTCGGCAATGACATTGACGCAGCCGAGGATCACCTGGTCGAAGCTATCGGGCGCGAACGGCTGCCGCGCCAGCAGCGGCCGGCCGCATTGCACGGCGAGGTCAACAGGCGTGAACGGCCCTGGACCGGAGCGCGCCTTCAGGAACGGCGTACGGCTGCCGTCGACGATAAAGACCGGTCGCGCCATCAGCTCGCAGCCCTCTGCTCTCCCAATTCCTGGAAGAACTGATGCACGTCGGCACCCTTCCTGTAAATCGGCGACAGCGCCTCGGGCGCGAAATCGTCGACCTCGATCACCGCGGCGACCGCCGCGCGGGCGGCGACTAGCTTATCGGCATCGGATTGCGTGATGACGCCCTTCTTCACCGCTTCATCCGGATCGCGCAGGCGCGCGGCGCGCATCTGCTTCGCGATATCCTCGGTCGCGGCGACCAGGCGGAAGGCCTTTTCCAGCCGCGCCACGCCGCCGTCGTCCTCGACGAAGGCGAGATCGGGGGTGACTCGATCGCGCGCGTCCGATGGCTCCAGCACAAGGGCGGCACACTGATGCACGACGCGGTCGGAGGGGCCGAGCACACGGGCGCCGAACGGTTGGATCAAGAACTTCAGGATTACAGCCACGAACCGGTTCGGCAGGTTGGCGAGAATCTCCGCAAAACGGTTCTCGATGGTTTTGAAGCCGCTCGCCATGCACCATTCGAGCGCGGCGAAATCTTCCTTCTGCCGGCCTTCATCCTGCCAGCGCTTCAGCGCGGCGGAGAGCAGATAGAGCTCGGAGAGGATGTCGCCGAAACGGGCCGAGAGCATCTCCCTGCGCTTGAGCGCGCCGCCGAGCGTGAGCAGCGCCATGTCGGCGCAAATTGCGAAGGCTGAGGAATAGCGCGAGAGCTGGCGGTAGAATTTCGTGGCATCGCCCGCATCGGGCGCCGGCGCGAACAAGCCGAAGGTCCAACTCCGGCCCATGGCGCGGAACAGGGTCTTGAAGGTGTGGCCGATGTGCTTCCACAACGCCTTGTCGAAGGCATCCAGGCCCTTGGTGCGGTCGGCTTCGCCGAGCGCTGTCATCTCCTCCAGCAGGTACGGATGCGCGCGGATCGCACCCTGGCCGAACACGATGAGATTGCGGGTGAGTATGTTGGCGCCTTCCACGGTGATGCCGACCGGCACCGCGCGATGCAGATTGCCGAGATAATTCTGCGGGCCGTCGATCACGGCCTTGCCGCCATGGATGTCCATGGCGTCGTCGATCGCGATCCGCATCCGCTCGGTGGCGTGCAGTTTCATGATGCCGGAGATGACCGCGGGGTGATGGCCGGCGTTCAGCGCGGCGCAGGTCAGCCGCCGCGCGGCGTCGAGCAAATAGGTGGTGCCGACGATCCGCGCCAGCGGCTCCTCGACGCCTTCGAATTTGGAGATCGAGATGCCGAACTGTTCGCGGGTACGGGCATAGGCGCCGGTAGTGCGCGCGGCATAGGCGGCGCCGGCGGCCGACAATGACGGCAGCGAGATGCCGCGGCCGGCGGCGAGCGCCGTCATCAGCATCTTCCAGCCCTCACCGAGCCGCTCCTTGCCGCCGACGATGTAGTCGAGCGGGATAAAGACGTCGCGGCCCCAGTTCGGGCCGTTCTGGAAGACCTGCATTGCCGGCAGATGGCGGTGGCCAATCTCGACGCCAGGCAGGTGGGTCGGGATCAGTGCAACGGTGATGCCGAGCTCTTCCTGGTCGCCGACGAGATGATCGGGATCGTAAGCCTTGAAAGCGAGGCCGAGCAAGGTGGCGACCGGGCCGAGCGTGATGTAGCGCTTGTGCCAGTTGAGGCGCAGGCCGATCACTTCGTTGCCCTCGAAATTGCCCTTGCAGATGATCCCGGTGTCGACCATCGAGGCCGCATCCGACCCTGCTTCGGGGCTGGTGAGGCCGAAGCACGGGATGTCGCGGCCGGAGGCCAGGCGCGGCAGCCATTTCTCCTGCTGCTCCCTGGTGCCGAAGCGCATCAGGAGCTCGCCGGGGCCGAGCGAGTTCGGCACCATCACGGTGACGGCGGCGGTCAGCGAGCGCGAGGAGAGTTTTCGCACCACCTCGGAATGCGCGTAAGGCGAGAAGCCGAGGCCGCCGAACTCCTTCGGGATGATCATGCCGAAGAATTTCTCGCGCTTGATGAAATCCCAGACCTCGCGCGGCAGGTCGCGCCATTCCCAGAAAATCTTCCATTCGTCGAGCATTTTGCAGAGCTCGTCGACGGGGCCGCTGAGGAAGGCCTTTTCCTCTTCCGTCAATTCGGCTTGCGGATAGGCCAGCAGCTTCGACCAGTCGGGATTGCCGGAAAACAGGTCGGCGTCCCACCAGACGTCGCCGGCTTCCAGCGCCTCGCGCTCGGTGTCCGACATGGCCGGCATCACGCCGCGGGCGAACCCGAAGATCGGCTTAGTGATGACATCGCGGCGGAAACTCATGGCAGTATCCTCGAGATCGGCGACGCGTTCCGGCATATTTTAGCGGAAAGTGGCCGACAGAAGTGAACGCTTCGCTGGCAAATTGGCGCGAATTGACGCGGTCGATCGAGATAACGGCGAGGATACAGTGCCAGTTCCGGACGAAGAAAATGTAGGGTGGGCAAAGCGTAGCGTGCCCACCATCAACACTCGGCTCGCGGTGGTGGGCACGCTGCGCTTTGCCCACCCTACAGCTACACGGTCGCGGCTAGTCCGGGCGGACCATCTCGAACATGGCCTCGGGCCGGATCTCGAAATAGTCGCGCGGCGGCCGGCGCGGACGATGGGGCGGGCGGCGGCGGTCTGGTAGACGCCGTCCTTGATCATGGCCTTGTCGATATGGACGGCGACGACTTCCCCTAACGTGAGCCAGGCCTGCGCCTTCTCGCCATTGGCGTCCTGGAGCTGGACGATCTGGGTCAGCTTGCACTCGAAGGAGACCGGGCTCTCCGCCACCCGCGGCACGTTGACGATCTTGCTCGGCGCCGCGGTCAATCCCGCGATCGAGAACTCGCTGATATCGTGGGCGACGTGGGCGGCGGTTGCGTTCATCTGCTTCGCCAAATCCATGGTGGCGAGATTCCAGACGAACTCTCTGGTCTCCTGGATGTTGGCGACGCTGTCCTTCCAGGAGGTGGAGGAGAAGCCGATGATCGGCGGGACGTAGCAGAAGCCGTTGAAGAAGCTGTAGGGCGCGAGGTTGACGTTACCCTTGGCGTCGCGCGAGGAGATCCAGCCGATCGGGCGCGGGGCGATGATGGCGTTGAAGGGATCGTGCTTGAGGCCGTGGCCGTTCTTCGGCTCGTAATAATGCAGGTCTTTCGCGGTCACGCTGAATTCCTCGAGGATGCGCCGTCATTCCGGGATGGTCCGAAGGACCAGACCCGGAATCTCGAGATTCCGGGCTCGATGCTTCGCATCGCCCCGGAATGACCAGGATGATGTTAGTTCGTCAATTTACCACGCGGCGAGAGGCCCGCGATCACAAAATCGATCATCTGGTCGATGGTCGGGCCCGGCTTGGTGGCGCATTGGGCGATCATCTGCGGGTGGAAGAAGCGCATCATGGCGGTGGTGGCGCAGAGCGAGGCGAGGTGCACGTCCGGAACATCGAACTCGCCCGAGGCCGCCCCCTGCCCGATCACCTGGCCGATGGTGGAGGCGATCATCTCCATATGGGCGACGCAGACGTCCCAGTCCTCCTGCATCGCGATCTCGACCATCTCGTGCAGCTTCGAGTCGCCGACATAGCGCTCGGTGTTCATGCGGTTGACGGTCTTCATCAGGTCGCGCAGGCGAATAGTCGCCGGGCCCTGTGCCCGCACGATCTTCTGCGCCTCGACTTCGACCTCGCCCATCAGCGTCCGCGCCACGCCCTCGTGGATCGCCTTCTTCGAATCGAAGAAGCGATACACGTTGGCCGGGCTCATCCGGAGCTCCTTGGCGATGTCGGCGACCGTGGTCTTCTGGTAGCCGATCTGGCGGAACAGCCGTTCGGCCACCACGAGAATCCGCTCCCGGGTGTCACTCTCGATATGTTCCGAAACCAGCGTCATTTGTCGGGACTCAATTATGTCTTCACTGTTCAACTATTCAGCCGCTTCAGCAAGCGGAATTGCCGGGCGCGCATTGCCGTCATGCTGCGCCGCCGAAGCGGCTTTCTCGCCCGCGCCGCTCTCCTCCAGGCTCTTGCGGAACCACAGGGCATAAAGGCCCGGCAGGTATAACAGCGTCAGGAAGGTCGCGACGAACAGGCCGCCCATGATGGTGATTGCCATCGGGCCCCAGAACGCCGAGCGCGACAGCGGGATCATCGCCAGGATCGCGGCGAGCGCGGTCAACACCACCGGGCGGGCGCGGCGGACGGTGGCCTCCACGATCGCCTCCTTCCGGGTCAGGCCGTGGGCGACATCGGTCTCGATCTGGTCGACCAGGATCACGGTGTTGCGCATGATCATGCCGGCGAGCGCGATCAGGCCGAGCAGCGCCACGAAGCCGAACGGCTGGTTGGCGACGTTGAGCCCGAGGGACGCGCCGACGATGCCGAGCGGCGCCGTCAGGAAGACCAGTAGCAGGCGCGAGAAGCTCTGCAACTGGATCATCAACAGCGTCAGCATCACCAGCACCATCATCGGGAAGAGCACGAAGATCGACGCATTGCCCTTGGCCGATTCCTCGAACGCGCCGCCCGGCTCGATCCGGTAGGCCGGCTCGAGATGGTTCTGGATCTCCTTGAGCTTGGGCGAGATCTGGTTGGTCACATCAGGGGCCTGCACGCCGTCGACGACGTCGGAGCGCACGGTGATCGCCATGTCGCGGTTGCGCCGCCACAGGATCGGCTCCTCATGCGCATACTCGATTTTTGCAATCTGCTGAAGCGGGACGGCGACACCGTTGCGTGAGGTGATCGTGAGATCGCCGACGCGTCCCAGATCGAGCCGCTCGGACGGCACGGCGCGGGCGACCACGCCGACCTTCTCGATGCCATCGCGGATGGTCGTGACCGGCGCGCCCGAGATCAGCATCGACAGCGCCTGCGAGACCTCCTGCGGGGTCAGGCCGAGCGCGCGGGCGCGGTCCTGGTCGACGACGAGCTTCAGGTAGGGCGACTGCTCGTTCCAGTCGAGCTGCACGTCCTTGACGTTCTGGTTCTGCCGCATGATGTCGCGCACCTGGTAGGCGATATCGCGCACCTTGCTTGCGTCGGGACCGATCACGCGGAACTGAACGGGGAAGCCGACCGGCGGGCCGAAATTGAAGCGGTCGACGCGCACGCGCGCCTCGTTCAACGCGCCGTTGGCGGCCGCATTCTCGATCTTGGCCTTGATGCGCTCACGCGCCTCGACGTCCTTGGACAGAATCACGATCTCGGCAAAGGCCTCGTTCGGCAGTTGCGGGTTGAGGCCGAGCCAGAAGCGCGGCGAGCCCTGGCCGACATAGGCAGTGTAGGTCGCAATATCCTTGTCGCCTTTCAAAAGGTCCTCGGCCTTCTTGACGGCCTTCTCGGTCACGTTGAAGGCGGTGCCTTCCGGCAGGCGAAGCTGCAGGAACAGCTCGGGGCGCTCAGAGAGCGGGAAGAACTGCTGCTGGACGTGGCCGAAGGCGACGATCGAGGCGACGAACACGCCGACCGTTGATGCCACCACCGTGACGCGGTGATTGACGCACCACTGCACCACCGCGCGCAAACCGCGGTAAAGCCGGGTCTCGTAGATCGCGTGCGGATCGTGGTTGTGGTGCACCTTGATGTTGGGCAGCAGCTTTACGCCGATATAGGGCGTGAAGATCACCGCGACGAACCAGGAGGCGACCAGCGCGATCGCGACGATCCAGAAAATGCCGCCGGCATATTCGCCGACCGCCGAATTGGCAAAGCCGATCGGCAGGAATCCGGCCGCGGTGACCAGCGTGCCCGTCAGCATCGGAAACGCCGTGGATTCCCACGCGAACGATGCGGCGCGGAAGCGGTCCCAGCCCTGCTCCATCTTCACCACCATCATCTCGACCGCGATGATGGCGTCGTCGACGAGCAGGCCGAGCGCGATGATCAGCGCACCCAAAGTGATGCGGTGCAGGTCGAGCGACATCGCGTTCATGACGATGAAGACGATCGCGAGCACCAGCGGCACCGACATCGCCACCACGATGCCGGTGCGCCAGCCGAGCGCGAGGAAGGAAACGAACAGCACGATCGCGAGCGCCTCGATGAAGGAATGCACGAACTCGCTGACGGCATGCTCGACCACCTTGGGCTGGTCGGCGATCTGCTCGACGTCGATGCCCTGCGGCACCGCCTTCATGAATTCGGCGGTCGCCTTCTCGACGTCCTTGCCGAGCTCGAGAATGTTGGCACCCTTGGCGGTCACGATGCCGATGCCGATCGCGGGCTTGCCTTCCTGGCGCACGGTGAAGCTCGGCGGATCGACGAAGCCGTGGGTGACCGTTGCGATATCGCCCAATCGGAACACGCGGCCGTTGCTCTCGACCGGCGTCTCGGCCACCGCCTTGGCGCCATCGAGCGCGCCGGTGACGCGCAGCGGGACGCGCTGCGAGGACGTCTCGACCGTGCCGGCCGGGGTTACGTTGTTCTGCTTGGCGAGCGAGTCGAACAGCGCTTGCGGGGTGATGCCGAGCGTGGCGAGCTTGGCGTGCGAGAACTCGACATAGATGCGCTCGTCCTGGGTGCCGTAGAAGTCGACCTTGGTCACCCCCGGCACGCGCAGCAGCCGCTGACGAAAGCCTTCGGCCGCCTTCTTCAACTGCGCGTAGTCAGCGCCCTCGCCGGTCATCATGTAGAGGATGGAATCGACGTCGGAGAATTCGTCGTTGACGACCGGGCCGAGGATGCCTTGCGGCAACTGGCCCTGCACGTCGACCAGTTTCTTGCGCAGGAGATAGAAGAGATAAGGCACGTCCTTCGGCGGCGTCGAATCGCGGAATGTCACCTGCATCGCCACGAAGGCCGGCTTGGAATAGGTCTGCACCTTCTCGAAGAACGGCAGTTCCTGCAGCTTCTTCTCGATGGGGTCGGCGACCTGGGTCTGCATCTCGTTCGCGGTTGCACCGGGCCAGATCACGGAGACGTTGACCACCTTCACCGTGAAGAACGGATCCTCGGCGCGGCCGAGCTTCTGATAGGAGAAGAAGCCGGCGGCGCCGAGCGCGATCATCAGGAACAGGATCAGGGTCGGATGGCTCACCGCCCAGCCCGACAGGTTGAAGCGCTTCATGTCACCCTCCAATATCCAAAACCGCTTACAGCCGACGGATCAGAACGACAGCGACGCGACGACGCGGACCTTCTGGGCCGGGTCGAGCTTCTGCACCCCGAGCGCCACCACCTTCGCGCCCTCCTCGACGCCGCCGGCGATCACGACGCAATTGCTCTCATAGGCCTTCACCTTGACCGGCTTCAGCGAGATCTCGCCGGCATCGTTGACGACGTAGAGCGAGGGATCGCCGCCCTGGCTGTACAGCGCCGACAGCGGCAGCTTCGCCACGCGCTCGGTCTCGGCATCGGCGAGCGTCAGCGTCGCCGTCATGCCGAGCGAGACGTCATCGCCAGCTTCCGGCAGCGAGAACTTGGCGAGATAGGTGCGGGTGGCGGGATCGGCCGAGGGGGCGACCTCGCGCAGCTTCGCGGCGTACTTCTTGCCCGCTTCCGACCACAGCGTCACGGTGGCGACGCCGGTCTTGGCGCGGCCGAGCAAGGTCTCGGGGATCGCGACCACCGCCTCCTTTTCGCCGAGCCGCGCCACGCGGATCGAGGTCTGGCCGGCGGCCACGACCTGGCCGGGCTCGATCAGGGTCGAGGTGACGACACCGCGGGTATCGGCAACGAGCGTCGCATAAGAAAGAGAGTTCTTGGTCAGCTCGACCGAGCGTTCGGCGCGGTTGAGGCGGGCGCGGGCCTCGTCTGCGGCCGCATGCGCCTGGTCCATCTGAGCATCCGTGGTCCAGCCCTTGGCGCGCAGATCCTTGGCGCGCTGCTCGGCGGCGGCCGCCTGCGCCAGCACGCCGGTGGCGGCGCGAAGTTCGGCTTCGGCCTGCTCTGCCTGCAGTTTCAGGTCGACTTCATCAAGGGTGGCGAGCGGCTGGCCGATATCGACGGTCTGGCCGACTTCAACGAGGCGCTTTGCGACCTTGCCGGCCACCCGAAAGCCCATGTCGCTCTCGATGCGCGGCTTGATCGTGCCGACAAAGCTACGCTCGGGCGTTTCGGCCTCATAATGCACCATGGAGACCAGGACCGGACGCCCGGGATCGGCTTTCTCGGCGACCGTTTCGTCACAGCCGGCCAGCGAAATCGCCGCCAGCGCCAGCAGCGTGCCAGCTAAAAGCTTGTAATAATTCGCGAAAATAGAATGGGCGAACATCGGTCTCTCCATCGGGCTGATGTCTGATGAAGAGTATTGATTGATCACTGACGAATGTCAATAATCGTCAGTAAACACCAAATCGTGAGATAGGGCGTGATTGACGGCGGGCAAGGGGGCGATGGCGCGTAGCCCGGATGGAGCGCAGCGCAATCCGGGGTTCTGGCCGTATGGATAGACCGGCCCCGGATTACGCTTGCGCTTCATCCGGGCTACGCGATGGCGAGGAATCGTAGGGTGGGCAAAGCGCAGCGTGCCCACCCTTCTTGCACCGCTCGTGGATAGTGGGCACGCGGAGCCTGTCATCGGGCGCGCGTTCGCGCGACCCGTTGGCTTTGCCCACCCTACCAATGCTTTGTGCTACTTCGCGTTGGCGAACTCGGTCTTGGTCTCGTGGCCGCCGAGGAAGGTGAGGAGGCCGGCGGCGAGCGGCAGCAGCGACAGCACCAGCAGGCCGGTCGAGGTGTTGCCGGTGGCGTCCTTGACCCAGCCGATCAGATAGGGTCCGCCGAAGCCGGCGAGGTTGCCGATCGAGTTGATCAGCGCGATCGCGCCGGCTGCCGCGGTGCCGGAGAGCCAGGCGGTCGGCAAGGTCCAGAACACGGCGAAGGTGCAGAAGATGCCGATCGCCGCAACCGTCAGCACGACCATGGTGATGATGGGATCGGTGAGGTAGCTGGAGACGCCGAGCGCGAGCGCCGTGAGCAACAGCGGCCCGCCGACATGGGCGACGCGCTCCCGGCTGGCGTCGGAGTGCCGCGCCCATAACACCATTGCGATGGTACCGAACAGATAGGGGATCGCAGTGACGAAGCCGGTCTGCGCGTTGGTGAGACCGAACGCTTTCACGATCTGCGGCAGCCAGAACTGCATGCCATAGAGCGCGCCAACGAAGCCGAAATAGATCAGGCTCAGCGTGATCACCTTGGGCGAGGACAGCGCCTCGCCGAGCGTGAAATGCCGCACCGCCTGTTTGGCCGCGGCCTCGGCGTCAAGCTTTGCCTTGAGCCACGCCTTCTGCTCCGCGGTCAGCCAGTTCGCCTTCTCCGGCTTATCGGTCAGATAGAACCAGGTGACGATGCCGAGCAGGACCGAGGGGATGCCCTCGATGATGAACAGCCACTGCCAGCCCCTCAGCCCCATCACGCCGTCAAGCCCAAGCAAAAGCCCGGAGATCGGCGCGCCGATCACGGTGGACACGGGAACGGCGACAGCAAACGCGGCCATGAAGCGGGCGCGGTATTCGGCCGGATACCAATAGGTCAGATAGAGGATGATGCCGGGGAAGAAGCCGGCTTCCGCCACGCCCAGCAGGAAGCGCAGCACAAGAAAACTCCGCTCGCCGCTGACGGTCGCCATTAGCGCCGAGATCACGCCCCAAGTCACCATGATGCGGGCGATCCAGCGGCTGGCGCCGAATCTCTCCAGCGCGAGGTTGCTCGGCACCTCGAAGATGAAATAGCCGATGAAGAAGATACCGGCGCCCCAGGCGAAGACCAGCGGCGAGAACTTCAGGTCCGCGTTCATGGTCAGCGCGGCGAAGCTGAGATTGACGCGGTCGAGATAGGAGAAGAAGTAGGCCAGCACCAGGAACGGGATCAGGCGCGCCGAGATGGCGCGGATGGTCGAGGTCTCGATCTCGCTCTTCGCACTCGCGGCGGCGGCAAGTGTGGTGGTCTGGCTCATGGGTGTCCCCCCGAGGGCTGTTATTGCTATTGCCTTGGGGTTTTGAGCATCGGGCGCACGGTGTCAATCGGAATTGTGACAAGGGCTCGTCCGCGGGGCGCGTATGGAGCGTAGCGACCTCGGGTGCGAGCTTGCGCCCGGCGGGGGCCTAAGCTTTAGCTCCGTCTCCCACGAGGCTTTCCCGATCATGATTGTGCGCATCCTATTTTGTCTTTCGATCATCATCGCCGGGCTGGCGCTGCGCCGGTTCGGCTTCGGCGTGGGGCTTCCGGCGTTCGTCGTGAAGTATGGCGGCTCGCTGTTGTGGGGGACGATGGTGTTCCTCCTGGTCGCGATTGCCGCAGCGGGATGGTCACGGCGGACGGTGGCCTTGATCGCGCTCGCGATCGCGGTGGGCGTAGAATTGTTTCGGCTGGTGCATACACCGTGGCTCGACGCGTTCAGGCTGACGACCGCCGGCGCGCTGTTGCTCGGCCGCATCTTCTCGGCATGGAACATCGTCGCCTATGCCGCGGGCATTTTGCTGGGCGTGGCGTTGGATCGTTGTGCGGTGTTAGCTTTCGCCAAGAGCCAATAGCTGCCGTCATCGTCCGCGAAGGCGGACGATCCAGTAAGCTGCGGCCGCTCAGCTCAATCACTGCTGCCGGTGATTACTGGATGCCTCGCCTGCGCGGGGCATGACGGCTACAGTGCATGACCGCTGCAGTTGAAGCCTACCGCCGTACTTTACGCGTCTTCTTCGCGGCCTTGGTCTTCTTCGCCGTCTTCTTGGCCGCCTTGGCCGAGCGCTTCTTGGCGGATTTCTTGCCAGCTTTGCTGGCCGACCTTTTCTTCACGGCCTTCTTTGCCGCGGCCGCCGTCCGTCTTGCGCTCGCTGCCGCCGGCTTCGGTGCGGCGCGCCGCTTGCGCGGCGGGGCCGTTACCATCGGCGGCACCATCGGATCGGAGACGAGGCCGTCGGCGGCGAGCGGGACATAGGTCGCCGTGCGCTCGTCGGTTTTCATGTCCGTCTCGTCCGGCTTCAATGCCTCGCTGGCGGTGCTGGCGACGCCCTTCACCGTATCCGTGATCTTGTCGAGAATCGATTTATCCTTGCCCATAATGCCTCCCTGAAATTAGTCGCAACAAACTAACCGGCCGGGAGGCCGCGGGTTCCCGAGACGAAACTCAGTAGGGCGAGTTAGTCACTCGCTGTCGTCATTCCGGGGCGATGCGCAGCATCGAACCCGGAATCCATGGCTCCGCCGGCGCACGTGGCGCAATGGATTCCGGGCCTGCGCCTTGCGGCGCATCCCGGAATGACAGCGGAGAAAGTGGCGAACGGACATCATCCGTCATTGCGAGCCAATGGCTCTGCGCACCCTCAATTCAGTTAGCGAATTGGAAGCGCTCGAATCTGTGTAGTTCTTCTTCGATGCGGGGCTTGAGAGCCTTGCGGGCGCCTCGCTTGGCCGCGCTACCGACCCAGCTCCATTTCTGCATCAGGAGCTTCTTGTTCGGCCGGTCTGTCTTCAGGTCGATGGCGGCGACGATCTCGTCGCCGACCAGGACCGGCAGGGCAAAATAGCCGAACAGGCGCTTGTCCTTCGGCACATAGGCCTCGAAGCGGTGGCCGTAACCGAAGAACAGTTCGGTGCGCTTGCGCTGGATGATGAGCGGATCGAACGGCGAGAGGATGTGGACCAGCGCGGGATCGCCCTCGCCCACCGGCTGCAGGGCCTCCGGACGCGCCCAATGCTCCTGCTTGCCGGCGCCTTCGAGCGCGACCGGCACCAGCTCCCCTCGGCGAAGGCGGGTCTCGATCAGGAGTCGCACCGCTTTCTTGCTGGGCGCATCGAGATGGCAGATCGAATCCAGGCTGACGACGCCCTGCGAACGCAGCGCGCGGTCGAGCAGATAAGCGGTGATCTCGCGCGGCGAGGCCGGCTTCGGCGGCTTGTCCCAGCCGAAATGCCGCGCCGTCAAGTCGTAGGTCTTCAGCATGCCATTGCGCTCGCTGATCGTGAGCACGCCGGTGTAAAAGGCGAGCTGCAACGCGCGCTTCGACGGCTTGCGGCTCTGCCAGAGATGCTCCTTTTCCACCAGCACGTCGTCGTCGATGTCGCGGATGGTGAGCGGTCCCTGGCGGATCAGGCGCATCACCTTGCGCATGTCGGCAGGCGTGACCGAATTGAACCATTTGTGGCCCTCCCGCCTGTGCTGCCGCATCGCCGGCAGGAAGAAGCTGATATCCCCGGCCGGCACATAAGAGAGAGCATGTGTCCAGTACTCAAAGACGCTCCTGTCGACGCTCTGGGCGTGGCGCAGATCGGCGCGGCGGTAATCGGGGATGCGGCTGTAGAGGATGTGATGATGGGCGCGCTCGATCACGTTGATGGTATCGATCTGCACATAGCCGAGATGTTCAACCGCAGCGGCCACGGCGGCCGGCCCATCGCCGAACGGCACGGGCGTGTCGAGCCTTTGGGCGCGCAGCCAGATGCGGCGGGCGTCGGTCCTGCTCAGGGGGTGGGATGGAATCGGGCGGGGCATCGCCCGCAATGTAGCGGGATTCTGTCGCAGGGCACAGAAAAGGCCGCGCCAGATGGCGCGGCCAAAGCCGTAAACCGGTCTCGAGGATTACTTGCCCGCCCGGGCCTCCAGGTAGTGCTTGCAGGCGCCGCGCATGTTGCCCTTGCTCATTTCGCTATTGGCCTTGCTGATGCTCTTGGCCATCGCCATCTTGCCGGGCCCTTCCGGCATCGTGTTCATCGAGGCCGTCGACTTGGCCATGTTCTCCGTCGTGCAGGCCATCGGCTTTGCTGAAGCAGGCGCAAAGACAACAGCCGAAAACGCAGCAGCCAGGATCAATCGTTGCATCGGAAAAATCTCCCTTGGAATGAAACCGGCGTGACACCGGCCAACACAATGCGCGTTGGCTCGCGGCCGCGTTTCCGGCGAAAAGTTATTTTTCCTGTATTGCAGTGGGATGAAGCAGAAGCGAACTGCGACCAGCGGTCGCGGTCGTCAGCTGATCTATTGTCCATGACCGAAAGGTGGCCTTCTCGGGCCGCCCTTTCTATTTCCGCACCTGCCAGCGCATGATCACCGCAGATGGCGTCGTCACTAGGCAGCGGCCGATTTGAAGATGATGCGTCCTGGCGTGCCGGACTTGCGGCTTGGTTTCATGGTGATTTCGACATCCTGCTCGAACACCGTCAGCATTTTCATGAGACGTCCCGCCGAGTAGTCCTCGAAATCGCCGCGCAGGAGGCGGGACAGATCCGGCTGATGGATACCGATGAGCTTGGCTGCTTTCACTTGAGTAAGCCCGCGATCTTTGATCAGCCGATGCAGTTCGTTCACGATATTGGCCTTTAGCAGCCGTTCTTCCGCGTTCGGCAAACCGAGGTCTGCGAACACGTTGCCGCTGCTCTGATAGGCTTCCAGCTTCCGCTTGCTCATCGTTCTTGCCCTTTGCCGAAATGCGTCCGGTAGTGCGATTCAGCATCACGCAAACGCGCTTTGATCAGCTCGATATCTCGCTGCGGCGTCGCGATCCCTTTTCTTGCCTTCTTCTGGAAGGCATGAAGCACATAAACGGTATCCGCGAACCGGACCGTGTAAACGGTCCGATAGGTATCGGTGTCAAAATCGTCAACAAGCTCCAAAACGGTTCGGCCGCCGAAGCCCTTCAGCGCCTTTGCAGCCAACGGCTCATCTCCGTTCCGGACCTGATGTAGTGCATAGCCGACCCGGTTTTGCACCTATGCCGGAAATCGCCTCAGATCCTTCAGACTGGAACCGAGAAAGATGCAGGACTTTTGACTTGGCGTCTTGTTCCCGACAACTGAATATAGGGGTATCCCTATAGATCGTCAACGTGATCTGGGTCACATTCCGGGCTTTGAACCTGACCTATCGTCGCAGCATCAAAGCGTCAGGCGAGAGCCAATCCGGCCAGCGCATACTTAAAGAGGATTTAAGACGATGACCCGCTTTCATGGAGTTTCCATCCTGACGATCGGCGCCGCGCTGTCGATGACTGCGGGCCTGGCGTTCGCCGGCGACAGTGTCGTTCGGGCCGACCAGATCGTAAACGCCCTCAAATCCAAGCCGCTGACCCGCGGCCTGTCGACCGGCCCAGAGCAGGTCGACACCGCGGCGACCGCCAAGGAGACCAAGTTCGTCGACAGCCTGCGCAACCGTCCGACCCGCTCGCTCTCGCTCGGCGAGCGCGAGGAGATTGCCGAGCTCGCCGCGACCAAGCCGCAGATCAACCTCGAAATCCATTTCGACTTCAATTCGGCCGAGATCAGCAAGAGCTCGGCACAGGCCGTGCAGGAACTCGGCAAGGCGCTGTCGAATCCGAGCCTGAAGGGTTCGACCTTCGTGGTCGCCGGCCACACCGACGCAGTCGGCAGCGAAGCCTACAACCAGGAGCTCAGCGAGCGGCGGGCCGACACGATCAAGAAATACCTGGCCGAGCGCTACGGCATCAACGGCTCCAACCTGGTCACCGTCGGCTACGGCAAGAGCAAGCCGAAAGATCCGAACGCACCGCTCGATCCGACCAACCGCCGGGTTCAGGTCGTCAACATGGAAGCCAAGACGGCGTCGCAGTGATGTAGTCGCCGTAGCCCGGATGAAGCGCAGCGCAATCCGGGAAATGTTCGAGACACGGCGAGATGGACCCGGATTACGCTTCGCTTCATCCGGGCTACGGGGCTACGGCTTGTCGAGCATTTCCCTGATCCTTGCCGCGAGCACGGTCTGCGTCAGCGGCTTCTGCAACAGCGATACGTCGTCGTCGGGCCGATCCTGGTCGCCGACGGCGTTACCCGCATAGCCGGTCATGAACAGCACCTTCAGGTTAGGCTGGATACGGTGCAGTTCGTCGGCCAGTTCGCGGCCGTTCAGGCCGGGCATGATGATGTCGGTGAGCAGCAGGTCGACATGGAACCGCCCGCTCTTGAACAGTGCCAGCGCGGCTGAGCCATTGGCGGCTTCACGGACTTTGTAGTTGAGGTCCTGCAGAGTCTCCACAAGGAAGGACCTCACGCTGTCTTCGTCCTCGACCACCAGGATCGTCTCGTTGCCGGCACTGCCGACCACCGGCGCGCTGTCCGCCTTGACCGGGTTGGCGGTTGTTAGAGGCGCCTGGTAGGCGGGCTTGAGATCGGGCGGCTCGCCCCGCGCATGGGTGAGGAGCTGCTGTGTCAATAGCGCCGCCCTCTGCGCGCTGGTCGAGGCATTGCCGATCACGCGCGCCAGCCGGTCGCGCTTGACGCCGCCGTCCGATTGCACGCTGCGCGCGGCGATTTCGAGGTTGCCGCTGATAACAGTCAAGAGATTGTTGAAATCGTGCACCACGCCGCCAGTCACCTGCTGCGACTGTCGCAGCAAGTCCTCGGCCTCGCGGAGCTGCGACGGCGAGGGCAGCGCCAAGAGCTTCGGCAGCAGCGGCCACAGCATGGCGGCGGTGACGATGGACGCGGCCGCCGTCAACAATTTGACGATGCCCTCGATGCCGTAGATCGGCACCCAGAGCGTGACGATCGACAGCACGTGGGTGAAGCCGCAGAACAGGATGAAAAGCGCAAAAGCCCAGAAGACCCAGCCGAACGCGACGTCGCGCCGCTTCGACACGAAGATGGCGAGCGCCACGGGGATGGAGAAGTAGGCCGCCGCGATCACCGCATCAGAGATGACGTGGAGCCAGATCAGTCCAGGTTCCCACAGCAGGCAAATTCCGTGCGGGGAAAGCGTTGACGAATCGAAGAGACGCTCCAGCATGACGGTCGTTCCACTGCCTTGAAGCAGATCGATGGACCTACCTTTGCATGCCAAAATCCATGAGGGGGTGCGGCACGTCAAGCCCGCCGCGACAGCTCAGATCCAGCCCCGGAACAGCATCAGGTGGTTGAACGTCGCCGTCGAGGTACCGATGAAGGCCGCCGAGATCGGCAGCATGACCGCAAAGCCCAGCGCGCCGATGGCGACGAAAGCCCATAGCAGCCAGCGCGGAGTCCGGCTGCGGATCAGCGCGTAGACCAGGGCAAAGCTCGCGGTGGTCGCGGCCGGCAGGTAGTAATAGATGAAGCCGAGCGTGCGCGGCAGCAATGCCCAGGCGAGATAGGGACCAAAATAGAACGCCAGCACCAGGAACGCATCCGCCCGCCGCACCACGATCCAGTCGCGCAAGGCCACGGTGAGCGCGGCCAGCGCCGGCCACAGGATCAGGGGATTGCCGAGCAGCACCACTGCGGCGATACGGTCGTCACCGAGCTTGTCGAAGAGATACCAGACCGGGCGCACCAGGAACGGCCAGGACGGCCATGGGCTCATATAGGTGTGGCCGGCGATCGCGGTGGTGGTGTTGTCGGCAAAGATGCGGCGCTGCGCCTCCAGGATATCGGGAAACGAAAATCCGCAGAGCGGAACAAAGCTGGCGAGATAGACGATCGCGGGCAACAGCACGAAGCATGCGGCAAAGTGACGGGGACGAAAATCGGGCCAGAGGTCGGGCCGGTACCAGTCCTCCGGCTTGGGATCGGCGAACTGCGTGCGCCAGCCCTGCATCAGCCGAATCACGGCGACGATCGCGATGCAGGTTGCGAGCACGAACAGGCCGCTCCATTTGCAGGCGGCAGAGAGGCCGGATGCGATCCCGGCAAGCGCAAAGTAAAGCTGCGGCCGCGCCCGCCTGAAGCCGTAGGCGAACGCCGCGATCGCGAACAGGCTGAAGGCGAGCGCGAAAATATCGAGCATCGCGATCCGCGACTGCACGAACAGCATCTGGTTGAATGCCGCGATTAGCATTGCCGCGATCGCCGATGACTGCCGGGTGAACAGCGCCAGTCCGCCGAGATAGACCGCGACCAGCGCAAGCGCTCCGAACAGTGCGGCGGGATAGCGCCAGCCGAATGGATTGTCGCCGAAAATCCTGATCGACAGCGCGATGAGCTGCTTGGCGAGCGGCGGATGCATCGGGTTGAGCATCGGCTCTCGCATCACCGGCTCCAGCATCTGCCGCGCCGCCGGCACGTAATGCACCTCGTCGAAGTAGAATTTTTCCGGCGCGGTCACACCGATCAGGAGCAGGAGATGCGCGACGATAAAGATGCTTGCCGCGGTGAGAACAGTGCGCGCGAATGAAACGGAAGGTGATTCAGGCACGATATCTTCGGCGATCGCGGTGCAGCAAGAAAGCCAATTGTGAGCGCCGCCGATTTTTCTGTCCACCGCATTGAACTATTTCGCGTCGACCGTCACCAGAAATCGACGTCGTAGGACTGAGACGCGTAGGCTGGGCAAAGCGACTTGTCCGCCGTAGCTCGAAGAGCGAAGGCGGAAGCGTGCCCACCATCACGAATAGAGTGCTGAGGGTGGGCACGGCGCGAAGAGCGCCTTTGCCCACCCTTCGCATTTGCGCTGGTGTCACGCCGCTGACTTGCCCTCATACGCGCGGCGCAGGCCTTCGATATCCAGCTTGACCATGCCGAGCAAGGCCTGCATCGCGCGCTGTGCGCCGGCCTTGTCGGGGCCGCCGATATATTTGGGCAGGACGCTCGGCACGATCTGCCAGGAGACGCCGAAGCGGTCCTTCAGCCAGCCGCATTGCTCGGCCTTGCCGCCATTGGCGAGCAGCGCGTCCCAGAGCCGGTCGACTTCGGCCTGGTCGGCGCAGTCGATCACGAAAGAGACGGCGTGCGTATATTCCATTCGCATCCCGCCGTTCAGCGCCATGAAGCGCTGACCGGCCAATGTGAACTCCACCAACAGCACTGTACCGGCTTTGCCGGCGGGACCATCGATGATGTTCTTCTGGACTGTGTCGATCTGGGAATCCGGCAACAGCGAAACGTAGAGCTTGGCGGCTTCCTCGGCTTCGCCGTCGAACCACAGGCAAGGGGTAATCTTGGACATGAGAAACTCCTTTACGTGATCGACGATCAAGCGCCGGCGGTTGCGGCCTTGGTGGCCGCCTCGACATCCATCCACATCACTTCCCAGATGTGACCGTCCAGATCCTCGAAGCTGCGGCCGTACATGAAGCCGAAATCCTGCTTCGGCCCGGGGTCGGCACTGCCGCCGGCGCCGCTGGCCTTGCCGACGATGTCGTCGACGGCGTCGCGGCTGTCGGCCGAGAGGCAGATCAGGACCTCGCTCGATGTTTTTGCGTCTGCGATCTTCTTGGGCGTGAATTGCCGGAACTTGTCATGCGTGAGTAGCATGACGTGAATGGTGTCGGAGAACACCATGCAGGAAGCGGTATCGTCGGAGAATTGCGGATTCTTGGCCGCGCCGATCGCCTGATAGAAGGCGGTCGCGGGGGCGAGGTCAGTGACTGGCAGGTTCACGAAGATCAGTTTGGACATCAGGGGCTCCTTTGCATGGGGTCCGGCCCAAGGACGGATGGGCGGGCGGGAGTCCGACAAGGGGGGCGAAAAAATTTCTGCGGCGGGAACCCACCCGTCATTGCGAGCGCAGCGAAGCAATCCACGCCTCCGCGTGCCGAGAGATGGATTGCTTCGCTGCGCTCGCAATGACGGGGAAAGAAGACCGCCTCATGTCGCGATCGGCGTCGGCATGGTCAGGAACGACCGCGTCACGTGCCAGAACAATTGCCGGTTTATCGCGAGCACCACCGAATGGGCTGTGCCGGGGAGGATGACGAACTGGCGGTCGCCGTTCGGCAGCCGGTTGAAGAACTCCTCGAGATCGGCGACCGTCGCAATGCCGTCATGTTCGCCGCGAATCAGGAGCACCGGCGCCAGCACCTTTTCGGGATGCACCACCGGCAGATTGGCGGTCATGTCGAGATAGGTGCCGGTCGGGATCTGGTCGCCGAACTGCAATTCCGCATCCGCCAGCGCTTCCATCACGGCGGGGTCGGAGGTGCCGGGCTTGTCGCGGGTCGCGATCGAGCGGATCATGTCGCGGTCGCGCTTGCGCATGTTGTGCGAACGGTAATAGTCAAGCTGCTCGCCGCGCTTTGCCAGCGTCGGCGATCCCTCGCCCTTGTAAGTGAATGCCGTGAACACCAGGCGATCGATCCGCTCGGGCGCGGCCATGGCGTAGGCGCCGGCGCGCAGCGCGCCTGAGGACTCGCCGACGAAATGATACTTCTGCCGGCCGGTCGCACCGGCGATGACCTCGACCGCGGCTTTCAGGTCCTCGACGCCGCTGGCGATATCGGAATTGCCCGACGTGCGGCCCGACTTGCCGTAATTCTCGTGGTCCATGGTCCAGCAGTCGAACCCATAGCGGGCGAATTCATTCATCACGGAATATTCGCCCTTGCCGGGCACGCTGACGTCGAACACGCGCGAGGTCACCGACGAGCCGTGAACGAAGAACACGACCGGCCGTGACGGCTCCCCGGCCTTCGGGGCGCCGATTCGCTTGCGGTACATCCAAAGCGGAACGTCGCCCTTCTTCGCCCAGTATTCGCTGCTCCAGATCTCCCCGCCTCGCGGCGGAACCGGCGTCTCGGCCCGCATCGGCGACGCGCCGATTGTGCCGACGGCCATACCGGCGCCGATACCCTTGATGACCGTGCGCCGTGGGACCGTATGTTCCGAACGCGCCATCGCTTGTCTCCCCGGTGGTTTCGGATTCTCTGTCCGATCGTTGGTCACGACTTTAGCAGTGTTGGCGCGGCGTTGCGAGAGAGCTGGAAATCATCGCGCCGTCCGCGCGCGTCGCAAAACCCGGCGCACGCGTTTGTGAACATTGCCGCGGGAAGAAGTCGCGGACGCTTTGCAAAACTGAGCCTAGTCTTTGCTGCCGCGAGACCGGAGAAAATCCGGCGCAATCCAGGGAGCACTTCATGAGCAGCAACCTCACCGAAGAAGAACTTGCAGCTTTGATGCCGTCGGAACTTTGCCAATACCCGACACCGATCCCGACCCAGATCGTCTCCAGCGACGAATTCTATCCCGACCCGCAGAACGAACGGCAACGCGAGGTCGAGGCGCGGCTGCTCGCGATGGCCGAGGAGATCGGCGCCAAGCAAGGCATGGACCGCCGGAGATTCTTCCAGACCGCAGCCGGCATGGCGGCCTCCTTCGTGGCGATGAACGAGGTCTATGGACCGATCTTCGCGGTGAGCAAGGCCGAAGCCGCAACGCCTGCGATGGCGCAGGAGCGCGCGGACGCGCTGAAAGACCAGTTCATCATGGACATGCACACGCATTTCCTGCGCGACGACACCCGCATCATGGGCTTTGTCGAGATGCGCAAGGCGGTCGGCAAGGCGGGTTGGAACAAGCAGATCAGCGAGCACGAGCAGACCATCGAGGATCTGAAGTTCAACAACTACAAGAAGGAGATGTTTCTCGACTCTGACACCAAGATCGCGCTGATCTCGTCGGCGCCCTCTGACATCGAGCAGGACTGGTTCCTGACCAACGAGCAGATGGCGGACGCGCGCAAGAAGATCAACGACGAGGCCGGCTCGCGGCGGGTGTTCTGTCACGCGATCTTCACGCCCGGCCAGCCCGGCTGGCTCGACAAGCTCGACGCGGCGCTGGCGCTGAAGCCGGAGTCCTGCAAGGGCTACACGATCGGCGACAACACCCACAAGGAGATCAGCCGTTATCCGTGGCGAATGGACGACGAGAAGGTCGCCTACAAGGGCTACGAGAAAATGGTGAAGGCGGGCATCAAGAATGTCTGCGTGCACAAGGGACTGTTCCCTCCGGGCATCGAGAAGCAATACCCGAACCTGCGCGGCTTCGCCGACGTCGCCGATGTCGGGCAAGCCGCGAAGGACTGGCCGCAGCTCAACTTCATCATCTATCACTCCGCCTATCGCCATGTCGGCGGCGACCCCAAGGTGGCGCTCGCCGAGTTCGAGCGCACCGGCCGCATCGCCTGGACCTCTGACCTTGCGGACATCCCGGCGCAATATGGCGTCAACAACGTCTATGGCGATGTCGGACAATTGTTTGCCACCACGCTGGTGGCGGAGCCGAATGTCTGTGCCGCGCTGATGGGCACGCTGATCAAGGGGCTCGGCGTCGACCATGTCTGCTGGGGCTCGGACTCGCTGTGGACCGGTGCACCGCAATGGCAGATCGAAGGTCTGAGGAGGCTGGAAATCCCCGAGGCGATGCAGAAGAAATTCGGCTATGCGCCGCTCGGTCCTGCGGACGGACCAGTGAAACGCGCGATCTTCGGCGACAACAATGCCCGCCTCTACGACATCCAGCCCAAGCGCGCGATGCTGGAATTGAAGGGCGACCGCTTCGCGATGATGCGAGCCGAGTACGAGAAGGCCGGGCCGGAGCCATCGAACATGCGCTACGGCTACGTGGTGCCAAATGGGACGATTGACCACCGCGTTTTTGCGTGAGCTTTGCGGATCGGCAGCGCCACGTAACGTTGTGCTGCGCTGCCGATCCGGCGCCTATTCGGTAGGCATCTCCGCCTCGCCTTTTCTGTTTGCACGGTAGTCTTGCATCACGCTTGCGTCATGGGCGCAGAAATCCCACCCCTGGTTTTTGACATTCAGGAAAAGGCGGCTTTACGAATAGAGGCAGCGGCTGCGTTACAATAACTGGAGCCTTCAGCCATGGAGTCTGCTGTTCGATTGCTGCCCAACTCGACCGACGACGGCGAAGAGAGCGTCACGGATGACGCCGCCCTTCTTAAGCGTCTTTCCGGTATCGTCGGAAGATCCCATGTGCTGACCGGCATGGAGAGCACCCGCAGATTCTGCACCGGCTTCCGTTTCGGGCATGGTCAGGTCCTCGCAGTGGTCCGTCCCGGCACCCTCGTCGAGCAGTGGCGGGTGTTGAAGGCCTGCGTCGCCGCCAACAAGATCGTGATCATGCAGGCCGCCAATACCGGTCTTACCGGTGGCTCCACGCCCGACGGCAACGACTATGACCGTGGCATCGTATTGATCAGCACCATGCGGATCGCCGGCATCCACCTCATCAACGACGGCAAGCAGGTGGTGTGCCTGCCGGGCGCGACGCTCTATCAGCTCGAGGACCGGCTCCGGCCGCTGGAGCGGGAGCCTCATTCCGTGATCGGCTCGTCCTGCATCGGCGCCTCCGTGTTCGGCGGCATCTGCAACAATTCAGGCGGTGCCCTGATCCACCGCGGCCCCGCCTTCACACAACTCGCCCTGTTCGCCCGGATGGACGAAGCCGGCGACGTTCACCTTGTCAACCATCTCGGCATCAACCTCGGCAATGATTCGGAAGCGATGCTGGAAAGGCTCGAAAGCGGAGCCTTCACCGAGGCCGACGTCGCGAACGATTCGAACCGGCTCGCATCCGACCATGACTATGCGACTCATGTCCGCGACATCGATGCGCCGACCGCCGCCCGCTTCAACGCCGATCCGCACCGGCTGTTCGAGGCGTCAGGCAGCGCCGGCAAGGTCATGCTGATGGCGGTGCGGCTCGATACCTTCGCCAAGACCGCGCGAACCGGTGCCTTCTATATCGGCTCCAACGATCCTTCCGAACTCGAGACGATCCGCCGGCACGTCCTGGCCAGCTTCAAGTCGTTGCCGATCTCCGGCGAATATCTGCACCGCACGGCCTTCGACATTGCGGAAAAATACGGCAAGGACACGTTTCTGGCGATCCACTATCTCGGCACTGCCTGGCTGCCGATGCTGTTCGCAATCAAGGGACGCTTTGACGGCATTTGCGAGCGCCTGGCTTTCCTGCCGGGACACCTCAGCGACAGGATCATGCAATTTGCGAGCTCGCTGTTTCCGCGTCACCTGCCGAAGCGAATGATGGACTATCGCGACCGCTTCGAACATCACCTGATCCTGCAGATGGGCGATGACGGCATCGAGGAAGCCGAGCAATATCTGACGTCGATGTTTCCCTCAGAGAACGGCGACTTCTTCACCTGCACCAAGGACGAAGGCGCCAAGGCGATGCTCCACCGCTTCGCCGCTGCGGGCGCTGCGGTGCGCTATCGCGCCGTCCACGCCCGCGAGGTCGAAGACATTGTCGCCCTTGATGTCGCGCTGCGCCGCAATGATGAGCAGTGGTGCGAAAGCCTGCCGCCCGACATCGATGCAAAGCTTATGCACAAGCTCTATTACGGCCACTTCTTCTGCCACGTCTTCCACCAGGACTACATCGTGGCGAAAGGACATGACTGTCTGGCGATCGAGGAGCAGATGTGGAAACTGCTCGATCAGCGCGGTGCCGAATATCCAGCCGAGCATAATGTCGGCCATCTCTATCATGCGAAGCCTGCGCTGGTCGAACACTACAAGGCGCTGGACCCCTGCAATGCCTTCAACCCCGGGATCGGGCGAACCACCAAGTGCCTGCACTGGAAGACCGGGCTTGAAGCAGGGTCGGCCCAGGCCCCCAAGATCAGCGCTTCCTGGACTTCCTGAACCGACCGCGACGTCGACAACGACGGAAGCATCTTTCGAAGCACATCGTCCAGCCATGATCGTCACATGACCGACGCGTCCTTGATCTCGGGTTTTGCAGCACTGGCCGGTGCCGCCATCGGAGGCCTGACCTCGGCAACGGCGGCGTGGTTCACCCAGCGCACCATGGCGCATTCACAATGGTCTGCTGGCGAAAATCTGCGCCGGCAGGACATCTATCGCGAATTCATCGAGATCGCATCGAAATGCTACATCGACGCGCTCCAGCACGAGAAACCCGACATTTCAGATCTGGTCGGGATTTATGCCAAGATCTCGCGGATGCGGGTCTTGTCATCCGCCGGGATCGTCGACGAGGCCGAACGGGTTGCGCAGAGAATCCTCGATACCTACACCGAGCCCGACAAGACCTTCGTCGAACTGCGAGGCATGGCCGAAGACCATGCCATCGACCTCCTGCATGGCTTCAGCCTGCCGGCTGGAGTACGAGCAGTATCGCTCGCGGCAATTCTAACGCCATCATCGCCGCGAGCGTCCCAATAATGACATCGCGGCTTCGCCGTCATTTCTTCTCATCGGGATGGCGGTGGACGGGATCGACCCACAGCACCGTCTCCGGCTTCTCCACCGGCTCGATGTCGAGATTGATCGCGACCGCCTCGCCGTCGCTGCGGACCAGCACGCATTCGAGCACTTCGTCCGGGCTGGCGTTGATCTCCTGATGCGGCACATAGGGCGGCACGAAGATGAAATCGCCGGGGCCGGCTTCGGCCGTGAATTGCAGATGCTCGCCCCAGCGCATCCGCGCCTTGCCCTTCACGACATAGATGATGCTTTCGAGATGGCCGTGATGATGCGCGCCGGTCTTGGCGTCGGGCTTGATGGTCACGGTGCCGGCCCACAGCTTCTGCGCGCCGACGCGGGCAAAGTTGATCGCGGCCTTGCGGTCCATGCCGGCCGTCGACGGCACGTTCGGATCGAGCTGGTTGCCGGGAATAACGCGGACGCCGTCGTGCTTCCAGCGTTCGTCATGGTCGTGGGAATGGGAGTGATCGTGGGTACCGCTCATCTCTGCTGCCTTCAAAAAGACTGTCGCGGTAACGCTACAGAAACTCGCGGTCATAGGCCAGACGAAACAGATGCTCTACTCGCTTCTGCCCGTCATGACCGGCTTTGTCCCGGCCATGACGGAGAGAGCTGGGCCTCTACTTCACGGCTAGTAATTCGACGTCGAATAACAGCGTCGCATTCGGCGGGATCACGCCGCCGGCGCCGCGCGCGCCATAGCCCAGATTGGGCGGGATGATGAGGGTGCGCTTCCCGCCGACCTTCATCGTACCGACGCCCTCGTCCCAGCCGGTGATCACCTTGCGCTGGCCGATCGGAAATTCGAACGGCTCGTTGCGATCCACCGACGAGTCGAATTTCTTGCCCTTCTGGCCGTTCTCGTAGAGCCAGCCGGTGTAATGCATGACACAGATCTGGCCGGGCTTCGGTGAAGGACCGGTGCCGACCACGGTGTCGATGATTTGCAATCCTGAAGGTGTCGTCACGGTTTTTCCTGCTGGTTGGGCCGATGCCATCTTCGACAGGGCCGGAACGGAGATCGCGGCCGCGGCGGCAGCGATGGTCTTGACGACGCTGCGTCGAGTGAAGTTCATGTTACCACCTTTCGGATTGGCGCCCAGCATCAATAGCCGAGCGCGCAGCCGTCCTTGCGCGGATCGGAACCGCCCGTCAACGTGCCCTTGTCCCAGTCGATCCAGATCGCCTGTCCGCCGCCGAGCGGAGCAACCACGCTGGTGGTCTTGTGCCCGATCTTCTTCAGGCCTTCGACGATCGCGGCCGGCACGCTGTCCTCGAGCTGATAGACGCCCTCGTAATGCAGGCCGCGCGGCATGTCGATCGCTTCCTGCACGTCGCAGCCATAGTCGAGGATGTTGGTCAGCACACGGGTCTGGCCGACCGGCTGGTACTGCCCGCCCATCACGCCGAACGGCATGATCGCGCGGCCGTTCTTGGTCGCAAGGCTCGGGATGATCGTATGCAAGGGACGCTTGCCCGGCGCGATGCAATTGGGATGGCCGGGCTGGATGCGGAAGCCGCCGGCGCGGTTCTGCAAGAGGATGCCGGTCTTGTTGGAGACGATCGCCGAGCCGAAGGAATGCGCGATCGAGTTGATGAAGGAGCAGACGTTGCGGTCCTTGTCGACCACGGTGATGTAGACCGTCGACGGATTCATCGGCGGCGCGACATTGGGCAGCTCTAGCAGCCGGTCCATCCGGATGTTCTTGATGTATTCGTCGGCGAATTCCTTGGCCAGGATGCCGGCGACGTCGACATGGACGTGCCGGGGATCGCCGATGTACTGCTCGCGCATCATGTAGGCGATGCGCGCGGCCTCCGCCTCGAGATGGAAACGCTCGACGCTGAGCGCGGGGAATTTTGTGAGATCGAAACGCGAGAGGATGTTGAGCATCACCAGCATCGTGATGCCCGGGCCGTTCGGCGGGCACTGCCAGACGTCGTAGCCCTTGTAGATGGTGCCGATCGGCGCGGTGACCTCGGTCGAATGGTCAGCGAAATCGTCCAGCGTGTGCAGGCCGCCGATGCTGCGCAGCGTCGCGACCATGTCCTCGGCGATCTCACCGGTGTAGAAAGCCTTCGGACCGTCCTTCGCGATCGCGCGCAGCGTCTTGCCGAGCTCGGGCTGGCGGATCACGTCGCCGGCGACTGCGGGCTTGCCGTGCGGCAGCAGATAGCGCTCGGTGTTGGTGCCGTTCTTCAGCTTCTCGAACTGGTTCTTCCAGTCGAAGGCGATGCGGGGCGCGACGACATACCCCTCTTCCGCGGCCTTGATCGCCGGCTGCAGCAGCTTGTCGAGGCCGAACTTGCCGTGATCATTGAGGATCGTCTGCCAGGCGTCGACAGCGCCGGGAATGCTCACCGCATGCGCCGAAGTGAGCGGCACCGAATGGATCTTGCGCTCGAGATACCATTCTGCGGTCGCCGCCATCGGCGCGCGGCCGGAACCGTTATAGGCCGTAATCTTGCCCTCGCCTCTCGGCTGCACCAGCGCAAAGCAGTCCCCGCCGATGCCGGTCGATTGCGGCTCGATCACCGCAAGCAGCGCCGATGCGGCGATCGCCGCATCCACTGCCGTGCCGCCCTCGCGCATCACGTCGATCGCCGCCAGCGCGGCCTCCGGATGCGACGTCGCCACCATTCCGTTGAGGGAGTGGACGGTGGAGCGGCCGGCGAAATGGAAGTTTCTCATTAAAGGTAGCTCGCTTGGTTGTTCTGCATTGGAGTTCCCGGCGGGGCGGGAGCTACATGACATATTCGTGCCGTTCTCGGCAATGGCTGGCATGCCAGAGCTGCGTTGCGCCGGGAAATCCGACTAAGGGTTTTCGCTGGCCCAACCGCCTGATAAATCCGCGCCATGCCGCTGAAAGTCGCCGCCTTCTACCAATTCGCCAGCCTGCCCGATTACCGGGAGCTGCGCGACCCCTTGCACGCAATCTCTGCGGGTCTCGGGTTGAGGGGCAGCATCCTGCTGGCGAGCGAGGGCGTCAATGGCACGATCGCGGGACGCGCTGAGGCGATCGACGCCTTTATTGCGGAACTGGGGCACGGCGCGCTGTTCGGCGGCCGGCTTGACAGGCTGGAGCTGAAATTCTAAGCGGCCGCCGAGATGCCGTTCCAGCGAATGAAGGTGCGGCTGAAGAAGGAGATCGTCACGCTCGGCGATGCCTCCGTCGATCCGACGCGGCAGGTCGGGATCTATGTCGACCCGGCCGAATGGAATGCGCTGATCGCGGATCCCGACACGCTTGTGATCGACACCCGCAACGCCTTCGAGGTCGCGCTGGGCACGTTCGAGGGCGCGGTCGACCCCGGCATCAAGAGTTTCGGACAGTTCAGGGACTTTGCCGCGCGCGAGCTCGATCCGGCCAGGCACAGGAAGATCGCGATGTTCTGCACCGGCGGCATCCGCTGCGAAAAGGCGAGCAGCTTTTTGCTCGCGCACGGGTTCGGTGAAGTGTACCACCTCAAGGGCGGCATCCTGAAATATCTGGAAGAGATGCCGAAGCAGGAGAGCCGCTGGCGCGGTGAATGTTTCGTATTCGACGAACGGGTCGCGCTCGGCCACGGCTTGCGCGAGCGCGGAAAAGAGACCGCCCATGACTGACGCGAAGACGACTGATATGAAGACACTCGCCGAGCGCATCGATGCGCTGGAAACGCGGATCGCCTATCAGGACGACACGATCGAGACGCTGAACGAGACCATCACCGCGCAATGGAAGCAGATCGATGCGCTGACGCGGCAGGTGGCAGAATTGCGCGAGCAGTTGCAGGAAGCCGAAAGCAATACGGCCGCCCCGATCAACGAGCGGCCGCCGCATTATTGAAATGTGGCCGTCGTGCCGGGCTTGACCCGGGACCCATAACCACCGGTGCTCGAAGAAAACTCAGGACGCCGTTCCGAGTTCAATACTAGATCCTGTGGTTATGGGTCCTCGCTTTCGCGAGGACGACGGAGGCTCGTTCGCGAGGACGACAGCTAGCGGAACACCGCCTTCACTTTTTCCCAGAGCGACGGGTCTTCGCTCTCGCCATCGTGCTTGGTCGGCGAGGGCTGGGCCGCGCTCACGGGGTCAGACGCCGGGAAGGTGTGTTCCAGGCCGGCCTCGAGCTTCTCGTGCGTCTCGCGATCGGCAGCAAGCGCCTCGCGCGGGTCATCGGCATGCTTGTCATGCGGCGCCGGATTGAATTTCTCAGCCATATGCTCCCTCCATTTGCGCCCAATCAACGCACCGTGCTCTCCGGGAGTTCCAGATCTGCCTTGGCCGGAAGCGACGCGCCGTGTATCAGAAGCGTCAAAATGTCAGCCGTTTCAGCAGGAACCTTTCTTGTCCCAAGATTCCCAAGCTTCTTCCAAGCCGCTCCTTGATGTGCTTGCCGGCAAGCGCCAGCCGGTCCCGCCGATCTGGATGATGCGGCAGGCCGGCCGCTATCTGCCCGAATATCGCGAGTTGCGGGCCAAGGCCGGCAGCTTCCTCGATCTCTGCTTCACGCCGGACTATGCCGCCGAAGTCACGCTGCAGCCGATCCGCCGCTTCAACTTCGATGCGGCCATCATCTTCTCCGACATCCTCGTCATTCCCTATGCGCTGGGACGTTCGGTGCGGTTCGAGGCCGGCGAAGGCCCGCGGCTCGATCCGCTCGATACGCCGGAAAAAGTGAAGACGCTAGCGACGCATGCGGACTTCACGAAGCTCGAGCCGGTCTATGAAGCGCTGCGTCGCGTGCGGCGCGAGCTCGACGACAGGATCGCGCTGATCGGCTTCTGCGGCGCGCCATGGACGGTCGCGACCTATATGGTCGCAGGCCAGGGCACGCCCGATCAGGCACCGGCGCGGATGATGGCCTATCGGCACCCGCAAGCGTTTGCCGCCATTGTTGACGTGCTGGTGGAGAATTCGATCCACTATCTCGTCGGTCAGTTGAAAGCCGGCGCCGACTGTCTGCAGTTGTTCGACACCTGGGCCGGAGTGTTGCCGCCGCGCGAATTCGAACGCTGGTCGATCGAGCCGGCGCGCCGCATCGTCGAGGGCGTCCGTAGGCAGGTGCCTGACGCCAAGATCATCGGCTTTCCCCGTGGCGCTGCCGGCATGCTTCCCGCCTATGTGGAAGCAACCGGCGTCAACGCCGTCAGCATCGACTGGACCGCGGAGCCGGCGATGATCCGCGAACGCGTGCAGAGCCGCGCCGCGGTGCAGGGCAATCTCGATCCGCTCGCGCTGATCGCCGGCGGCGACGCGCTCGATCGCTCAATCGACGATGTGCTGGCGAATTACGGCAAGGGCCGGCTGATCTTCAACCTCGGCCACGGCATCCAGCCGGAGACACCGATCGCCCATGTCGAGCAGATGGTGCAGCGGGTGCGGGCGTTTAGAGACTGAACTCCCCTCCCACCGTCATGCGCCGCCACCGGGTCTCGCC
Source organism: Bradyrhizobium sp. Leo170 (assembly GCF_004296405.1). Lineage (GTDB taxonomy): Bacteria > Pseudomonadota > Alphaproteobacteria > Rhizobiales > Xanthobacteraceae > Bradyrhizobium. Next base: position 42,140 of record NZ_PSRR01000003.1, on the reverse strand, counting down.
TTCGGCGAGCCCGATGACAGGCTCCGACGGGGCATCCAGTAAGCGCCAGCACTCATTACAACCGAGAGGCCTGCGTGTACTGGATCATCCGCCTTCGCGGATGATGACAGCGGAATTTCTGGATGCGTCAGCCCGTAGCCCGGATGGAGCGAAGCGTAATCCGGGGTTCGGCGCCGCAATGAAGAGTCCCGGATTGCGCTTCGCTCCATCCGGGCTACGCAAAACTAACGCGCATCCTCCAAAATCATGTCGGACGCCTTCTCCGCGATCATGATCGTCGGCGCGTTGGTGTTACCCGACATCAGGTCGGGCATGATCGAGGCGTCGACCACGCGCAAACCTTCGATGCCGCGCACTTTGAGCCGCTGGTCGACGACGGCCAGCGCATCGTTGCCCATGCGGCAGGTCGAGGTCGGGTGATAGACGGTTGAGCCGGTGCGGCGGCAGAAATCGAGCAGATCCTCGTCGCTAACCGTCTTCGGGCCCGGCTCGATCTCTTCCGCACAATAGGCCTTCAGCGCCGGTGCAGCGAGGATCTTGCGCAGGATGCGGAGGCCGTCGATGAAGGCGCGGCGGTCGGTCTCGGTCGAAAGATAATTGATGCGGATTTCCGGCGGCACTGATGGGTCCGCGCTTTTGATGCGAAGCGAGCCGCGGCTTTCGGGACGGAGCTGGCAGACGGAGGCGGTGAAGCCCGAAAACGTGTGCAGGTTCTCGCCCATCTTGTCGGTCGAGAACGGGATGAAGTGGATCTGGATGTCCGGCGTCGCCAGCCGCGGATCGGTCTTGAAGAATGCGCCCGAAGTGCCGGCGGCGATCGTCAGCGGTCCGCGCCGCAAGGCCGCATAATGCGCACCGGCCCAAAGGCGGCGCAGCGGATGATTGACGACGTCGTTGAGCGTGACACGCTGCAGGCAGCGCGTGATCAGCCGCACCTGCAGATGATCCTGCAGATCATTGCCGACGCCCGCCTGGTCAAGCACGACCTCGATGCCGTGCTTCCTCAACAGCTCCGCCGGCCCGACGCCGGAGAGTTGCAGCAATTGCGGTGAGTTGTAGGCGCCGCCGGAGACCAGGATCTCGCGCCGGGCACGCGCCGTGCGAACACGCCCCTCCTGCTTGAATTCGACGGCGCGCGCACGGCGTCCTTCGAAGACGATGCGCTGCGCCAGCGCCGAGGTCTCGACATGCAGATTGCCGCGCTTCATCGCGGGGCGCAGATAGGAGAATGCGCTGCTGGCGCGGCGGCCGCGCCGCGTCGTGGTCTGGAAGAAGCCGGCGCCCTCCTGGGTCGCGCCATTGAAATCGGGATTGGTGGGAATGCCGACCTCGTCCGCCGCCTTCACAAAGGCTTCCGACAGCGGATCGTGATGCCGCCAGTCCGACACCGGCAGCGGACCGCCCGCGCCGTGATACTTGTTCGCGCCGCGCTGCTGATCTTCCGCCCGCTTGAAATAGGGCAGCACCTCGTCATAGCCCCAGCCGGCATTGCCGCGCTGGCGCCAGCGGTCGTAATCCTCGTGCTGGCCGCGCACATAGAGCAGACCGTTGATCGAGCTCGAACCGCCCAGCACTTTTCCGCGGGGCTGAAACACCTGACGCCCGTGCAGTTCCGGCTCGGGCTCGGTCTGGTACATCCAGTTGACGGTTTTTTCCTTGAACAGCTTTCCGTAGCCGAGCGGCACATGGATCCAGATGTTGGTATCCTTGGGTCCCGCCTCCAGCAGCAGCACCGAGTTCTTGCCGTCGGCGCTCAAGCGATTGGCGAGCACGCAACCGGCGGAACCAGCGCCCACGATCACGTAATCGAATTCCAAGCTGTCGCTGTTATTGTTCATTTGTTTCCCCCAGGTTTTTATTTTCTGTGGTGGTACAGACAAAGCTACAATTTGAAAAGACTTATCGCCATGCGCCTTCGCCTGAGGGCCTTGACTGCCACGCTCGATTGGCCGCTCCGCCGGCAGCGCCGCGCCCGATCGCCGTCAAGCGCATTTGTATCGATTTGTTAGCGATGCACGCGCACGCGGTTATCACAACGTCTTGTTGCGATGTCCGCACCCTCCATAATTCACAGTTTGTCAAAGCTTTGCGGCGAGGTTCCGCAATCGGCGCCCGCCTTGGGGCCAAGCCTGCAGGGCGAGGGATGCGGACGTATCTGAGCTCATATTTCTCAAAATTGTTCGCCGGCGATCTCGCCGCGTTCGGCGGACCGGCAACGGACGAGACGGGCGCCGGCTATATCCGCTCTGAGCAGATGTCGCTTGTGCTCGGCCATGCCGTCGGCTTCATGCTGGCCAACGTCTGCAACGCGACCATACTTGCGATCGCGCTCTGGCACTCGGCGGACTGGCTTCCTGCCACCATCTGGACCGCGACCGTGGCCGGCGGCGCGATATGGCTCGGATGGCAGTCACGCGCGTCGCGACGAATTGCAAAGCCGCAGTTCGTCTCTCGCCGCACCATGCATCGATTGGTACAAAACGCACTCGTGCTGGGATCCGCGTGGGCGATCGTTCCAGTGGCGTTCTTTGCCAACGCCTCCAACGGCGGCCAACTGGTGATTACCTGTCTTTGCGCCGGAATGCTTGCGGGCGGCGCGCTCGCCTTCGCCAGCATTCCGATCGCCACCATCGCCTTTACCACGCCGATCTTTATCGGCTCCACGATCTGCCTGTACAGGATTGGCGACTTCGTCTACCTGCTGGTTGCAATCCTGCTCGCGATCTATGGCTTCGTGCTGCTCCGCGCCGTGTTCGTTAATTCCTTCGAATTCACACGGCGCATCATCACCCAGCTCGAGGCGGAGCGGACCGTGCGGCGGGATCTGCTGACGGGGCTGCCCAACCGAATTGCCTTCAACGAAACCCTGGAAGCCGCGCTTGACCGGCTGGCACGCACCGGCGAGGAGTTTGCCGTGCTGCTGCTCGATCTCGATCGCTTCAAGGAGGTGAACGACAAGTTCGGCCATCCCGCCGGGGACGAGTTTCTGGTCCAGGCGGCTGCGCGACTGCAACGCTGCACCCGCACCACCGAACATGTTGCACGCATCGGTGGCGACGAGTTCGCGCTGATCATGGCCAATCTGACCAGGCCGAAAGACGCCTTCGAGATCGCCGAATGTTTCGTTGCCGCCTTCGACGATCCGTTCGTGATCGATGGACGCGAAGCGTTCGGGGCAACCAGCGTCGGCATCGTGCTGGCGCCGCGCGACGGCAATACGCCCCACGACCTCATGAAACATGTCGACATCGCGCTGTATCGCGCCAAGAAGGCAGGACCCGGCACGATCTGCTTCTTCGAACCCGGCGACGACAAGTCGGCGCGCGATCGCCTGGCGTTGCGGCGGGATCTGGAAGGGGCAATCGAGCGCGACGAGTTGTTCCTGGTGTATCAGCCATTCATCGAGATCGGCGAGAACCGCATCACCGGGTTCGAAGCACTGCTGCGCTGGCGGCATCCCGAGCGCGGACTGGTTTCGCCCAGCGACTTCATCCCGATCGCGGAAGAGACCGGGCTGATCCACCAGATCGGCGAGTGGGTGGTCCGCCGCGCCTGCCTGACGCTTGCCGAATGGCCCGACGACATCCGCGTGGCCGTGAATTTCTCCGCGGTGCAGTTCAACAATGCCGGCATCCTGCAGACGATCGTGCAGGCGCTTGCGCAAGCCGGCGTGCGCCCCGATCGGCTCGAGATCGAGATCACGGAATCGATGCTGATCGCAAAGTATGGATCGGCCTTGTCGATCCTGAACTCGCTGTTGGATTTGGGAGTGACGGTTGCGCTCGACGATTTCGGCACCGGCTTCTCCTCCCTGACATACTTGCGCAAACTGCCTTTCAGCCGCATCAAGATCGACCAATCCTTCATCCGCGACATGCTGGTGCAGCCCGACTGCGCCGCAATCGTCAAATCCGTGATCGGGCTTGCGCGGGAGCTGCGCATCGGCGTGGTGGCGGAAGGCGTTGAGACGGCCGACCAGCTCGAATATCTGCGCCAGACGAACTGCGACGAAGCCCAGGGCTATTTCATTGGCCGGCCGGTTCCGGCCGAACAGATCCCTGCTCTGCTCGACAAGATGCAGCGCTCGATCCACGCGGCCTAGATTGGACGCCAACCCGCTCCAACTTGCCCCGCCGCTCCGTCCGCCTGTCCATTTATGGTGACGCCGCGGACGCTTGACGCGTCGCCCTGCTCTGTCTTCAAGAGCGGCCAGATCTTTTGCGACTGCGAAATGGCATCCGCGATACCAGGGCCAGTCACGTCGGACACCGCAAGGCACGTCGTCACATCGTGGAACTCTAGAACGGAAAAAATCGATTTTCGATTGACGGCAATGGTCGAGCCCGTCAATCTCCACCGCCATGAACGGCATCGAGTTGAGTTTTCGTGAGGGATTTGGCGAAGAGCGGCCGCGCAGCCTGACGTTGCGGTGCAGGAGCGGCTGCGCGCGGACATCCTTTCGACCCGGCTCTTGCCCGGCCAGAAGCTCCACATCGCGGGTCTCGCCAAACAGTTTTCCGTCAGCCTCGCAGCGGTGCGCGAGGCGCTGTCGCGGCTGGTGGCGGATGGGTTGGTGCAGGCCTCCGACCAGCGCGGCTTTCGCGTCAGCCCGGTCTCGCTCGCCGATCTCGCCGACGTCACGCAGACGCGGATCGATATCGAAGGACTGGCGCTGCGGCGTTCGATCGAACGCGGCGACGCGGCCTGGCTCGCGGCTGTCGAGGCCGCCTGGGAGGCGCTGAAGGCGGTGCCCTACCGCTATCCCGATCAGCCGGGCGTGCACTATGAAGAATGGGTGGTGCGCCACCGCGTTTTTCATCGCGCGCTCGTCAATGCCTGCGGCTCGCGGTGGCTGCTCGGCTTTCGTGACGAATTGCACGAGCAGAGTGAGCGCTATCGCCGGCTGTCGATCCGGCGCGAGGTCGGCAAGCCGCGCGATGTCGAAGCCGAGCACGCCGCGATTGTCGAAGCCGTACGCAGGCGCGACGCGGATGCCGCCGTCATCGCGCTGTCCAAGCACTTCACGGTCACCATGGAATTCGTCGAGCTCGCCGCGCCCCGGATCTCGGAGGTGAACGGCACGAACTGAAGGCCGGGAGCAGTTCCCGGAAACAAACAGCCATCCCGGAGGAAACAGAACTATGCCCATGTCCCGCCGCCATGCCCTGGCGTCGCTCGTCGCCGTCACCGTGCTCGCTGCGCCTGTCGCCGCCTCCGCGGCCGAGACGATTCGCGTCGGACTGCCGACCAAGACCTATTGGCCGACGACGATCGCCGAGACCGCCGTGCGGCAGAAGCTGTTCGAAAAGGAAGGCATCAACGCCGAACTGACCATCTACCGCGGCGGTGCGGAGACCTTCGAGGCGATGGCGGCAGGTGCTGCCGACATCATTCTCGATCCGCCCTCGCTGGTGTCAGCCGGACGCAAGAAGGGCGTGATGTCGAAACTCGTTGCCAACGCCGCGATGGGCAGCTTCGGCTGGCAACTGATGGTGCCGGTCAAGTCGACGCTCGAGGTGAAGGATCTGAACGGCAAGAAAGTCGCGATCACCTCGGCCGGCTCCGGCTCCGACCTGCTCGCGCTGTGGACCGCGCAGGACAAGAAGCTCGAATTCACCCGCGTGCCGGTCGGCGGTGGCGGCCTGGTGCCGAACCTGCTCGCGGGCAATGTCGATGCCGCCGTGGTCTATTCGCCGCTCAGCTTCCAGATTGCGAAATCGGGCGAGGCACGCACCATTCTCGACTACGCCACGGCGGTGCCGCCGAATCTGAGCGCCGGCTGGATCGTGCTCGACAAATATGCCGATGCCAAGCCCGAGGTGGTGCAGAAGGCCGTCAACGCGCTCTACGGCGCGCTGCAATTCATGCGCGCCAACCGCGACACGACGGTGAAGCTGATCTCTGAGCTTTACGAGATGCCGGCCGAGATCGCCGCGCTGGAATATGAGAACACGATTCTGAAGCTGGAGACCGACGGCAACATGGGTGCCGCGAACGTGCCCGCCGCCGTGCAGCTTTCGCTCGATCTCGCCAAGCTCGGCGGGCTCAAGGACATCGTGCCGGTGGAGGAGATCATCTCCACCAAGTTCAAGCCGGTGCCGACGAAGTTCTGAGATGCAGGGCACACTTGCCATAAAGCTGGCGCGGATCGCGATCGTGGTCGCGATCTTTGCGCTGTGGGAATTGCTGTCGCGCACCGGCATCGTCAATCCGCGGCTGCTGCCGTCGGCGTCCGACACGCTGGTGACGCTCGGCGATCTCCTGCAGCGCGCCGCCGTGCGCAAGGATCTGATGGTGACGGCGACCGAAGTGCTGGCCGCGTTCGCGCTCGCGGTCCCCTCAGGCGCGCTGATCGGGTTCCTGATCGCGGAAAACCGCTACTTTGCGGAAGTGGCAAAGCCGCTCTTGTTCTTCGCCTTCAGCATCCCGAAATCGATCTTCCTGCCGATGTTCATCCTGGTGTTCGGCGTCGGCTTCTCGCAGAAGGTCGGGTTCGGTTTCTTCTCGACCATCTTCATCGTGATCATGTCGACCACGACGGCGGTGGAGTCGGTGAAGGTGGAGCATTTGACGGTCGCCCGCTCCTATGGCGCGACGCCCGCGCAGACCGCGTTCCGCGTCTATCTGCCGAGCATGCTGCCGGTGCTGCTGGAGGCGTTGCGGATCTCCATGATCTTCAACCTGACCGGCGTCATCCTCGCTGAAATGTACGCCTCGCGCGACGGCATCGGCCACCAGATCGCGACCTGGGGCGAGAACTTCCAGATGAAGCAATTGCTGGCGGGCGTGGTGATGGTCGCGGCGATCGCGATGACCTTCAACGAACTGATCAGATGGGTGGAAACGCGATGCAGCCATTGGCGAACGTGACACCGCTAAAGCCGCCGCCGCGCGCCGGCGCGATCGAGGTCAAAAATGTCGGCCAAGTCTTCAAGACGTCGACGCAGGACGTGGTCGCGCTCGACAATGTCTCGCTCGAGATCAAGCCGGGCCGCTTCGTCGTGCTGGTCGGCCCGAGCGGCTGCGGCAAGTCGACGCTTTTGATGATGATGGCCGGCCTGCGCCAGCAGACCACGGGCACCATCACCATCAACGGCGCGCCGATCCCCAAGCCCGACCCGGACCGCGTCGGCGTGGTGTTCCAGGAAGCGAGCCTGTTTCCATGGCTGACCGCGGAGGAGAATGTCGAGTTTCCGCTGGCGCTGCGCGGCGTCGCCAAGAGCGAACGCCGCGCCAAGGCGCAGGAGGCGCTGAAGCTGGTCGGGCTCGATGGTTTCGGCAAACGTCATCCGCATGAATTGTCCGGCGGCATGAAGCAGCGCGTCTCGATCGCCCGCGGCCTGGTGCAGGATCCGCCGGTGCTGTTGATGGACGAGCCGTTCGCCGCGCTCGACGAGCAGACCCGCATGACCATGGGCGACGAATTGCTCCGCATCTGGTCCGCGACCGGCAAGACCGTCGTGTTCGTCACCCACAGCCTGACCGAGGCGGTCTACCTCGCCGACGAAGTGATCGTGATGTCGGCGCGGCCCGGCCGCATCGTCGACCATCTGCAGGTGCCGCTGCCGCGGCCGCGCACCTATGAGATGCTGAGCGGCGATGCCTTCGGCACGCTGCGCGACCGCATCTGGCGGCATATCCGCAAATCGGCGTGAGGCTTCGATGAGCGCCAAGACGCTGCGGCATCTGATCGTGATCGGCCTGGTTGCGCTGTGGGAAATCCTGCCGCGCACCGGCCTCATTCCGGAACTGTTCCTGCCGTCGCTTTCCTCGACGCTGAGGGCCGGATGGAACGAGGCGCCGGAATATGGTCACGCGCTGGCGGTGACGCTCTACGAGGTCGCGATCTCGATGGCGTTCGCCTGCGGCGGCGGCATCCTGCTCGGCGCCATCGTTGGCAGCGTGCCGCGGCCGCGCGTGCTGATCATGCCGATGGTCTCGAGCCTCTATGCGGTGCCGCTGGTGATCCTCTATCCCGTGTTCACGGTGTGGCTCGGCATCGGCACGGAATCCAAGATCGCCTTCGCCTCGATCTACGGTTTCCTGCCGACGATGCTCGCAACCGCAGCCGGCATCCAGACCATCGACCCGCAGCTCATACTTGCCGCGCGCAGCATGGGCGCAACGATGAGCCAGCGCCTCGTCCGCGTCATCATCCCGGCGGCGATCCCGACCGTGCTGTCGGGCCTGCGCGTCGGCGGCGCGCTCGTCATCGTCGGCGTGGTGGTGTCGGAGATGCTGATCTCGTCCGCCGGCATCGGCTACCTGATCTCGCGCTACCGCACCATCCTGGACAGCCCGCATGTCTTTGCCGGCGTGCTGCTGGTGCTGTTCATGGCGATGGCCTTCAATGCCTTGATCAAGTGGATCGAGCGCAAGGCCGCGATCTGGCAGACCGGCACCCGCGCCGGCCAGAGCGCCGCCGACGACATCGGGTCCGGTGCCGTGCAGCCAGCGACGTAAGGGATGCCAGCGTGTTCGACCTGACACTGAGTTTCGACAATGGCCCGGAGCCTGAGGTCACGCCGCGCGTGCTCGACATCCTGCGCGAGCGCGACATCAAGACGACGTTCTTCGTGATCGGCGAAAAGCTTGGCGATCCCGCACGACGCAGGCTTGCGGTCCGCGCTCACGACGACGGCCACTGGATCGGCAACCACACCTTCACCCACAGCATTCCGCTCGGCCTGCAACCTGATGCGGATACGGCGGAGAACGAGATCGGCCGCACGCAGGCCGCGATCGGCGCCCTCGCCCATCCGCAGCGCTGGTTCCGGCCGTTCGGCGGCGGCGGCAATCTCGACAACCGGCTGCTCAAGCCGTCCGTGGTCGATTACCTCAAGCGCAACAAACATAGCTGCGTGCTCTGGAATGCGATCCCGCGCGACTGGAACGATCCGGACGGCTGGGTCGACCGCGCACTCGATCAATGCCGTTCGCAGCCCTGGACGTTGATGGTGGTGCACGACCTGCCGACCGGCGCGATGGAGCATCTCGAGGATTTCCTCGATCGCGCCGCCGCCCTTGGTGCCCGCTTCCGCCAGGAGTTTCCGCCCGACTGCGTCCCGATCCGTTCGGGCGAGATCGTGCTGCCTATCGACGCCTACGTTTCCTCCATCGAAGAAAGAGTCAAATCATGAAGATCGCAAGTTTCAAGGCGGCCAATGTCGCAAGCTACGGCACCGTCACCGACGCCGGCGTGATCGACGCCGGCAAGTGGCTGAAGGACTTTCCCACGCTGAAGGCGCTGCTTGCGAAAGGCTCGCTCGAGGAGCTGAAGAAGCTGCAGGGCGAACGCGCGGACTATGCGCTCAAGGAGGTCGAGTTGCTGCCGACCGTGCCCGATCCCGACAAGATCCTCTGCATCGGCGTCAACTACGCCACGCACCTTGCCGAGAGCGGCCATCCGACGCCGCCGCATCCGATGATCTTCACCCGCTTCGCCAACAGCCAGGTCGGCGCCGGCCAGCCGATGATCCGGCCGCTGGAGTCCGAGCGTTTCGACTATGAAGGCGAGATGGCTGTCATCATCGGCAAGGCCGGCCGGCGGATTTCGCGCGAGGCTGCGCTTTCGCATGTGGCCGGCTACGCCTGCTACAATGACGGCAGCATCCGCGACTGGCAGCGCCACACCTCGCAGTTCGCGCCGGGCAAGAATTTCGTCGGCACCGGCGCCTTCGGCCCGTGGATGGTGACGACGGATGAGATATCAGACATCAGCAAGCAGAGCATCGCCACCCGCCTCAACGGCGTCGAGGTGCAGGCCGCACCGATCTCGGACCTCGTGTTCGACGTCCCTGCCCTGATCGCCTACTGCTCAACCTTCACCGAGCTTGCGCCCGGCGACGTCATCGTCACCGGCACCACCGGCGGTGTCGGCGCCTATCGCAACCCGCCGCTCTGGATGAAGGAAGGCGACGTGGTCGAGGTCGAGATTTCCGGCATCGGCGTGCTGCGCAATCCCGTCAAGGACGAAGCCGCGGCCGCAGCGACGCGTGCGGCCTGAAGCCGAACCAAGAACAACAAGGAGACTATCATGAACCTCCCGACGCATCTCTTGCCGACCACCGTGGTCGGCAGCTACCCGCAGCCGGAATGGCTGGTCGATCGCGCCATGCTGTCAAAGGTCGTGCCGCGCACCCGCCTGCATGCGATGTGGCGGTTGCCGGCCGAGCACTTGGAAGAAGCGCAGGACGATGCAACCATCGTCGCCATCAGAGACATGGAGCGCGCCGGCATCGATATCGTGACCGATGGCGAGATCCGCCGCGAAAGCTATTCCAACCGCTTTGCGACCGCGCTCGAAGGCATCGATGACGAAAATCCCGCTGTCATCACCGCTCGCACCGGCAGCACGCAAACGCCGGTGCCGCGCGTGGTCGGCCCGGTGAAGCGGACGCGCGCCGTCGAGCTGCATGACATGCAGTTCCTGCGGCAGAACACCGACCGCGCGGCCAAGATCACCCTGCCCGGCCCGTTCACCATGAGCCAGCAGGCCAAGAACGAGTTCTACAAGGACGATGAGGAACTCGCGATGGCCTTCGCGGAAGCCGTCAACGCCGAGGCGCTCGACCTGCAGAAGGCCGGCGCCGACGTGATCCAGCTCGACGAGCCCTGGGTGCGCAACAATCCGGACCTCGCCAAGCGCTATGCCGTGAAGGCGATCAACCGCGCCCTTCAAGGCATCACGGTGCCCACCGTCGTGCATCTCTGCTTCGGCTATGCCGCGGTTGTGCCGGGCTCGAACAAGCCGGCCGGCTATTCCTTCCTCGGCGAGCTCAACGACACCACGGCCGACCAGATCTCGATCGAGGCCGCGCAGCCGAAGCTCGATCTCGGCGTGCTCAAGGAGCTCTCGTCGAAGAAGATCATGCTTGGCGTGCTTGACCTCGGCAATCCGGAGATCGAGTCGGTGGAGACGGTCGCGGGACGCATCCGCAATGGCCTGAAGCAAGTGCCAGCCGAACGGCTGGTGGTCGCGCCCGACTGCGGCATGAAGTACATGCCGCGCCACGTTGCGTTCGGAAAGCTGAAGTCGATGTGCGACGCCGCCGCGCTGGTGCGGAAAGAGATCGGCGGTTGATGCGATCACATCCGCCGCTTGCGCCCGTAGGCGGCGGATAGAGATTGGGCCTTACGACTGCGATGCCGAGCGCGTGGCTGCGGCCTGCGGTGGGCGGTCGTTGAGCCGGACCACGACGACGATCCGCTTGATTTCGCCGTTGCGGTAGGCCTTCAGGAAATGGTCGTAGTTCTTGATCGAGACGCAGCCGTTGGAATCGCCGTTCGGGCCGAGCATGTAGGGGTGGGCCAGCAGGCCGGCGCGGCCGAACGTATCCGTGCCATCGACCGGGGTCATGCGCAGCGCCGGCACGCCATGGAACAGCTTCTCGCGCGGCTTCATCTCGTAGATGCCGGGCGGCGTCGCGCCGGCGTTGCGGGCAGTCACACGGGAAGGATCATCCATCAGGCTGCCAAGTCCCGAATGCGCCTCGAGCTTGGTGCCGTCAGGCATGTAAACGGTGCGCGCCGTGATGTCATAGACAGCGGTCGTGCTGTCATAGCCGAGCGTCGTCAGGCTCGGCCCGGTGCCGGGAAGGATTCCGCCATTCGGCTCGAGGGACGCCAGTTGCACCCGTCCTGGCACCCAGTCGGTGATCTTCTGCCAAATGGAGCGTTCCTCCGCCTGCGCGACGGGTGCCGGAGCGGGCGGCAGATCGTTCTTGACCTGCAGGTTCGCATCGACCGGGCGCGACCGCGGCAGCGGAATCGCGGCGACCGTGGAAGACGGCGCCGGGTTGGGCGGGCTGGCTTGCACGGGTTCATCAGTCTGGGTGTCGCGAAGCTGCTCGGTCAGCGAACCCTGGATATGGGCGAATTCCGCATTGAAATCGTTACGGCTGCCACGAAGCATCGGGCGCGAGGGATAGTAGATAAAGGCGGAATCGAGCGTCGAGCGCGCCCCGAACCGATCGTTGAAGGAAATCGCCGCGGACGTGTTCGCCAAGGCCGAACCGCGCAGCAAATCCAAGGGGTTAATCTCTGTGATCCAGACGGCAAGGGCAGACGCCAACGCAAACGAGGCGACAGAAAATGTCGCCTTGCCCACCCATCGAGCACCACCCCGCGGGCGCTCGGCTGCACCTGTCCCAATATGACCCATCTAACCCCGGTTCGGCGCACCGGAGCCTCTGACGGGCTCCAGAAGGGATTCACCGAATGACCGGGGATATCACGGAACAAGACTTGGGCACAATCGAGACCAAATACCCGGTCACCCCCGAAAAGTGATGACGGAAAGGCCCGCGCAAGCCGGGCTTAGGGAGCCAGATACCGCAGCAGTTCCGGGTCGTCCCTGATGGCGGCGGCCGGGCCCTGCAGCGCGACGCGGCCGCGATCGAGGACATAGGCGTAGTCGGCCACCCGCAGCGCAAGGTCGAGGTGCTGCTCGACGATGACGACCGCGATGTCCTTCGCCAGTTCGATCAGGCGCTCGGTGATCTCCTCGATCACACCGATCCAGACGCCCTCGGTCGGCTCATCCAGCAGCAGCAGTTTCGGGTCGCCGAGCATCGCGCGGCCGATCGCCAGCATCTTGCGCTCGCCGCCCGATAGCGTGCCGGCGGGCTGGTCCAGTCGCTGGGCCAACTTCGGAAAGATCGCCAGCACCCGATCGATGGCGGCGGCGTCCCGATTGTAGAGCGCGCCGACCGCAAGATTATCGCGCACGGACAGCCGCGCGAACACCGAATACTCCTGCGGCACATAGCCGATGCCGAGCCGCACGCGCTCCTCGGTCGGGCGGCGGCCGATATCCTTGCCGTCGAACTTGAGCTCGCCATTGGACAGGCCCAGTTCGCCGACGATGGTCTTCATCAGCGTGGTCTTGCCGGCACCGTTGCGGCCGAGCACGGCGACACCGCCGCGCCAGGGAATGCCCATATTGACGTCGAACAGGACCTGGCTGCGGCCATAGCCGGCGTCGAGATTGATGATATCGAGGAACTGGCTGTCAGGCACGGCGCAGATAGATCTCCTGTACGTCCGGGCTCGCCTGGATCTCGGCGACGGTGCCGCTCTCAAGCACCCGACCCTGGTCGAGCACGGTGAGCCGATCGCAGATGTCGCGGATGAAATCGAGGTCGTGCTCGACGATCACGAGCGAGCAATGCGACTTGATCGGCTGCAGCAATTCGCCGGTGACGCGCCGCTCCTCCAGGCTCATGCCGCCGGTCGGCTCGTCCAGCAGCAACAGCCGCGGCTTGCCGGCGAGCGCCATCGCGATCTCCAGCCATTGCTGCTGGCCATGCGACAGCGTCGCCGCCGCGTCATGGGCGCGATCGGCGAGGCGGAACTGAGTGAGCATCGCCATGACCTGGTCGTGCAATATGCCGCGGGTGCGCGACAGCACGAGGTCGAGCAGCGAGCATTGCGCCTGCAGCGCCAGCAGGATGTTGTCGTAAAGCGTCAGCGACGGCAGCACGCTGGTGATCTGGAATTTCAGGCTCATGCCGGCGCGGGCGCGCTCGGTCGGCGACAGCGCGGTGATGTCGCTGCCCGCAAAGTGCACGGTGCCCTCGGTCGGCGTTTCGGCGCCGGCGACGCATTTCATCAGCGTGCTCTTGCCCGAACCGTTCGGGCCGATCAGGCCGTGAAATTCGTTCTCGGAGACCGTCAGCCCCGCGCCGTCAAGCGCGGTCAATTTGCCGAACACCTTCTTGATGCCGGTGGCTTCAAGGAGCGGCATGGCTGCTCCCCTTCGTCTTTCCGCCGAAGCTGCCGACGCGCTCGCGTTCGCCGAGCACGAAGCTGATCAGGCCGAGCGGGCGGAACAGGATCACCAGGAGCAGCAACACGCCGAGGAGGATCGGCCAGATGTCGCGGTAATTGTCTGATAGCCAGAAGCTGACGCCCTCGATGATCACGGCACCGATGACGGCGCCGATCAGCGTGCCCGATCCGCCGAAGAGGACGTAGAGCACGACCTGGGTCGAGATCACGACGCCCAGCATGTTGGGCCAGACGAACCCCTCGTGAAACGCATAGAGACCACCGGCGAGGCCCGCGATGGTGCCGCCGACGGTAAAGACGATCGCCTTCAGATGCTGCGCCTTGTAGCCGAAGAAGGCGATGCGCTGCTCGTTCTCGCGCAGGCCTGCGAGCGCAAGGCCGAATTGCGAGCGCACCAGGAAGCGGCACAGCAGATAGACGACGAGCAGAATGCCGAGCGCGAGATAGTAATAGACCGGCCCCTCCGTAATATCGTAGCTGCCGAGCGACATCGGCGGGATCGAAGGAATGCCGTTCTGCCCGCCGAGATAATACCAGCCGCGCGCCAGGCGATCGGCGGCATAGGACCCGGTGAGGGTGCCGAGCGCGACGAAGATCATGCTCGACGGATTCCGGCCGAGCAACAGGAAGCAGCCGAGCAGGAGCGAGAATATCAACCCGATCAGCATCGCCGCCGGCAGCACCAGGAAGATCGAAGTGACGTTGAGATCGCGCGCCAGCAGCGCCACGCCGTAGCCCGCCGAGCCGAAGAACAGCGCCTGGCCAAAGCTCATGATGCCGGCATAGCCCCAGACGAGGTCGAACGACAGCGCGAACAGCGCGAGGATGATGACGCGGGTGGCGAAGACGGTCAGATAATCCTGCAGCACCAGCGGCAGGAAGACTGCGACCAGCAGCGCCAGGACTTCCACGATCGGCAGGACCCTGCGCGGCGTTCTGGCCTGTGACGCCAGCGCGGCGGTCGCGCCGCGTTCAGCCTTCGAGATGTCCGGCCGTTCGTCGATCCCCGTACGAACCGCCTGCTCGGTTGCGCCCATTCTTGACTCAGCATTCCTTGGGGTCGACGAGCCCGCTGCTGCGGGCCACGATCTCGTACACGCCGCCCTTGGCGACGGCGGTGTACATGTTCATCTTGCAGTGCCGCTTGCCCGGCACCATCTCGGCGGGACCGCCCGGCCCTTCCGCGATCTTGGCATGATCCAGCGCAGCCGCAACGGAATCGCGATCGACCTTGCCGGCCTCCTTGACGGCGGCTGCCCATAGCTTCAATCCGCGGTAGGTGCCTGTCGCGGCGCTGCCGGCGGCGAACAGGAAGTTGCCGGGGAAGTCCTTCTCGTAGGTCGCCTGGATCTTGGCGCTGACCGGATCGTCCTTGGTCAGCACCTTGAAATAGTCGAGGCAGCTCGCGAGGCCTTCGATCTCGTTGGCCTGGTTGATGTTGAGCGTGTTCTCGTCATAGTAGACGCAGGATAGCCGGCCGCCGTTCTTCAGGAAGCCAGCTTCATAGAGCTGCTTGAAGAACGGACCGACGCCGGGCGGGATTACCGTGTTGAAAACGACGTCGACCTTATTGGAGATGATGCGGTTGACGGTGGCGCTGAAATCGACCTGGTCGAGCGGGTAATATTCCTCGAAGATCACCTCGCCGCCATTGGCCTCGATCACCTTGCGCGCGTAGACGTTCAGCGTATGCGGCCAGACGTAGTTGGCGCTTGGCAGTGCGAAGCGCTTGCCGCCGTTCTTGATCAGCCAGGGGATGAACTCGTCGCATTGCTGCGCAGGCGTCGGGCCGGTGCAGAACAGATAAGGCGTGCACTCCTTGCCCTCATAGAGCTGCGGATAGATGTAGAGCGTCTTGCCGCGGGCGACGATCGGGTCCTTGATTGCGTTGCGCATCGAGCTCGTAATGCCGCCGAGCACGAGATCCACCTTGTCGCGCTGGATCAATTTGCGGACGTTGCCGACCGCGACCGACTCGTTCGACGCGGTGTCCTCGATGAAGAGCTCGATCGGACGGCCAAGCAGGCCGCCGGCATCGTTGATCTCCTTGACCACCATCTTGGCCGTATTGGCGTCGGCATTGCCGGCATAGGCGATCGGTCCGGTCAAGTCGGTGGCGATGCCGACCTTGATCGGGCCTTCGGCCGCATTGGCCCATTCGGGACGGATCACCCAGCTTCCCACGCCGGTCGCGATCGCGGTGGAGGCAAAGGCAAAGTTTTGCAGGAAACGACGCCGGCTTAATTTCAAATAATCGCTACGCATGAGACTAGACCCCTTTTCCCGAAAGCAGGCCTTGCGGCCGGAATTTGATGAACACGATGGCAAGCACGAAGATGAGGATGTCGGCGATCACCGGCGCCATCACCCACGGCAGCGCCGCGCTCAGCGTGCCGATCACGGCCGCGCCCGCGACCGGGCCGATGAACGACCCGACGCCGCCGACCATGACCGCGACAAAGCCCTGGATCAAAAAGCGGATGCCGAGATCGGCGAACAGGCTGAACACCGGCACCAGCAGCGCGCCGGCGAGCCCTGCAAGCGCCGCACCGAAGGCAAAGGTGGTGCCGTACATCGCGGCGGTGGAAATGCCGGAGGCTCGCGCCAGCGCCGGATTCTCCAGCGTGGCACGCACCCGGAGGCCGAAAGTGGTGCGCGAGAGCAGGAGATAGCAGCCGATCATCACCAGGATCGTGATCACGACGATGGTGAAGCGCCATGCCGAGATGTGGACGGTGCCGAGATCGATCGAGCCACCGATCGGCTCCGGCACCGAGAGATAGAGCCCGCCAATCAGGCCGCGCACGCATTCGCGGATAATCAGGCCGAGCGCATAGGTGCCGAGCATCGCGACGATCGGGGCTGCGTAGAAGCGTCTGATGATCAGCGCCTCGAGCACGAAGCCGAGCGCGCCGACCAGAAACGGCGCGGCCGCCATGCCGACCCAGACCGGGAGGCCATGGCTATAGGCGAGATAGGTGATGTAGGCACCCAGCAGGACGAACTCGCCCTGCGCAAAGTTGAAGATGCCCATCATGCTGGCGATGATCCCGAGCCCCAGCACGACCAGGACGATGATCGCGCCGAAGCTCAGGATTTCGAAAGCGGCGACGAATGCACTACCCATGCATCGCGATCCGGCCGAAGTGCAACGCTAGCTCCCTCACATCTTCTTCCAGTCGCCGGACTGCTCGAAGGCATGCGCAGCGCGGTAGATGGTGGATTCCTCGAAGTGGCGACCGACCAGCATCAAGCCAACCGGCAGGCCATCGACCATGCCGCACGGCAGCGACATCGCGGGGTGGTGGCTGATGTCGAACGGCGCGGTGTTGGAGATCATCTCCAGCGCACGCGCCACATACTCCTCGCGGCTCGCGTTCGCCGGCGGCAGCGGCGTCGCCTTCATCGGCGTGGTCGGCAGCAGCAGGAGATCATAGTCCTTGAACACCGCGTCATAGGCGGCCGTCAGCCGGCGCGAGATGTTGACCGCCTTGCCGTAATAGCGCGGGCCGAAGGTGTTGTTGATGTAGGTGCCGAACAGCAGCAACAGCTTGGTGGTTTCCGAGAGCGAATCCGCCTGCCGCCGCCAGCCGCGGTGGAAATCCATCAGCGAGGTCGAGTAGAGGTCCGGACGGCTCAGGCCGTAGCCGTCGCCGTACATCATGGTCTGCGTCATGCCCTCGGTGCCGATCGGCATCCAGATCGCGGGGCCGAGCAGGTGCATCGGAATGGAGACGTCGCTGATCGATGCGCCGAGGTCCTTGAAGCGCTTCGCCGCCTCGCGGACGCTTTCGTTCACCGCAGGCTCCGCTCCGGCCTGCTCAAAACCTTGCTTCAGCACACCGATCTTCAACCCCTTCACGCCCTGGCCGAGCGCCTTGGTATATTCATCGACCTTCGGCGCCTTGATGCGGGGATCGTAGCCGTCGTCACCGGCGAGCACTTCGAGCAACAAGGCATTGTCTTCCACCGTCGCCGTCATCGGGCCGGTGTGATCGACGAAGACCTCGATCGGCATCACGCCCGTATAGGGCACGAGCCCCCAGGTCGGCTTCATGCCATAGGTGCCGCAGAACGAGGACGGCATGCGGATCGAGCCGCCCTGGTCGCCGCCGATCGCCATGTCGACCTCGCCAAGCGCCACCACGACGCCGCTGCCTGACGACGATCCGCCGGCCGAATAGCCCATCTTGTAGGGGTTATGCACCGGCCCGGTGGAATTGGTGTGGCTGCCGCCGGAGATGCAGAAGGATTCGCAATGCACCTTGCCGGCGATCTCCGCGCCGGCATCCAGCATGCGCGTCACGATCGTGGCATCGAAATCGGGGACATAGCCCTCGAGCGTTGCCGAGCCGTTCATCATGGGCACGCCGGCGAGCATGATGTTGTCCTTCAGCGCGACCTTCTTGCCCTTGAGCTTGCCGGAGTCTGCGCCCTTCACCGTCGCCTTGCGGTACCAGGCGTTGCGCGGATTCTCTTCCGGGCTCGGCCGATAGCCGGGCGTGCGCGGATATTTCACAGGCGGCACCTCGTCGGGCATCGCGGCGACAAGGTTGTAGGCGTCGACCGAGCTTTGCATCAGCCCGCGGAACGAAGCGACGTCTTCGTCGGAAAGCGCGAGGCCGCATTGCGCGGCGACCGCGCGAAGTTGCGTTGGGGTCGGAAGCACGACGGACAAGACACTCTCCCTGGAAGTTTGATGTTGCGCGCGGCCACGGAATGCATGCGAAGACGATGCGGTCCCACCCGAAGCCGCCGCAGTATTACTGACGGAAATATTTTCCTTTTCAAGGATTATTTTATAAGGCGGCGCGCGGGCGCAATTCCGTCCGTGCGTCAGATCGTCTTGATCAGCTTGAAATCGAGGCCGTCGGCTTCGGCGAGATACATCGGCATCTCGGCGCGGCCGCTCCGAATGGTCACCGGCCCGCGCGCGCCGGTATAGACGATGTTGCGCCCCGCGGTGAGCAGCGGCTTGAACGCCAGCGAGCCCGCGCGCTCGGCCGCGGTCTGCAGGAACCGCAGGCCCTCGTAATTGGACTGCGCAACCGAACCGATTGGCGGCGCGGTGGGGCCGAAGGTGGCGTGATACTGACTGAGGAAGTCGTCGTTGGCGCGCGAGCCGATGCCGATGAAATAGCCGGAAGCGCAGAACAGGTTCTCGGTGTTGTCGGCGCCGATGCCGAGCAGCACGGTCTCATCCATCGCGCCGGCCAGCCTGAGCGTCGTTGCCGCCAAGCCACTCTCGGCAAAGGCACGGTTGAAGGTGATGCTGTCGGTTCCGATTAGCGAGATCAGCACGACATCCGGACGCGCGGCACGGATGCGGTCGAGATGGGCGAAATGATTGTCCTCGCCAACGGGGACGAACTCCTCGCCGACCACCTGCCCGCCGGACTCGGCAATGTATTTCTTGACCGCGCGATGCGATTGCCACGGCCAGACATAGTCGCTGCCGATCAGATACCAGCGCGAGGCCTTCTTGACGTCGGCGAGCCAATGGATCGCGGGTCTGCTCTGCCAGCGCGGCGTCTCGCCGATCGCCATGACGCCCGGCGTGCGCTCGCCCCCTTCATAGACCGGCGTGTAGATATAGGGCACCCGGCCGCCGGTGACCTTGCGCAGCGCGACGCGGACCGCGCTGATATGCGAGCCCATGATCACATCGACCTCGTCGAAGGCGACCGCCTCTGCGGCACGGCGCACGACGTCCTCGATCGGGCCGCCCGCATCCAACATCGTCAATTCGATCTCGCGGCCCAGAATGCCGCCGCGACGATTAATCTCGGAGACTGCGAGCAACACCGCGTTGGTGGTGGCCGGCCCCCAGATTCCCGGCGAACCGGAGAAGGTGAGGAAGTT
This sequence comes from Bradyrhizobium sp. Leo170, assembly GCF_004296405.1. Lineage (GTDB taxonomy): Bacteria > Pseudomonadota > Alphaproteobacteria > Rhizobiales > Xanthobacteraceae > Bradyrhizobium. The sequence continues at coordinate 22,487 of NZ_PSRR01000003.1, read as the reverse complement.
CGCGACCCTCAATTTGTTGTGCGCGCCACCTCGCTTGCTGAAGCCGACATCAGCGGGATGCCAGGACGGATCGGTCGTCGGCGCCGACAGGCCTTTGAACACGAAGGGCGGCATGGGGGCGCCGCCGCTGTTGACGCTGACTGTTGAGAGCACGCCCACTCCTGTCCGACACTTCGCCCGTCTTTTGTTCGAGCATGATCTTGTCGGAAAACCGGTATCCACTTTTCCGGATCATGCTTCGAGCACGACGCATCGATGCGCCCGCCGCCGGTTTCCACCCGTTCGACAAATATCCTAGGCGAAAATATTGAAACTTCAACAATTGCCATGCATATAGAACGGGCAATCAGCGCCAGTCATTCACTCATCAGGGTCAAAACAAAGTCTTCAATCGTGGCCAAACCGCCAAGCCAAGATACCCCTCTCACGGAACATCTCGCCTACCTGCTCGCGCAAGCCAACCGGGAAATCAACCGGCAGCTTGAATCGCGGCTGGCCAAGGAGGGTGTGCCGGTCGAGCAGTGGCGAATTTTGAAAGTCCTGTTCGACGGCAACGGACGTTCGATGGGCGAGCTCGCCGAAGCCGTGCTGCTCAACCACCCGACGCTGACCAAGATCATCGACCGCATGGTGTCCGACGCTCTCGTCTACCGCGTCCAGGATCCGAAGGACCGCCGCAAGGTGCTGATGTTCTGCTCCGAGCGCGGAAAAATTCTGTGCCAGCGATTGAACTCGCTCGCGATGAGCCAGGAAGCGCATATCGTCGAGAACTACGGCAACAAGTCCACCAACGAGTTGAAGCGGCTGCTCGAAAACCTGATCGACAGCGCGAATTGATGCGCGAACTTGTAGGGTGGGCAAAGGCGCGTCAGCGCCGTGCCCACCATCAAGCGCTCCGCTTGTAACGGTGGGCACGCTTCCGCCGTCAGGTGTTGATAGGTTTTAGCCAGAAGTCGCTTTGCCCACCCTACGAAACTACAAAACTCACGGCCGAAGATGCGGCGTCGTATTCGGCGCGGGTGCCTGCTCGAGTTCGCTCTCTTCCGGCAGCTTCTCGCCGTGCACGGTGAGTGGCCGGCCGATCCAGAGCGGATCAGCCAGATGGTCGCGGCGCGGATTGCTCGTGTTCGGATGCACGAGGATGCTGAGACTGCCATGGTTGAGCATCAGCCACGGAACGAACTCGGCAAACACCTCCGTGGCGAAGGCGACCTGGTACATGGCCTGATCGTGCGGCCCGACCTTGACGTCGTGCCATCGGCCGAGCGTGACCGAAAAGCGCTCGCCAATCCATGTCCGCAAGCGCTCGGCCTCCGGCCGCGTCGTCGCCGGATCGTAGTAGACATGGGCGTGATAGCTCGCGATCCCACCGGCCGACCGCGGCGCCGCATCTTCCTGCAAATCGCTCATTCGATTCACCTCGCCTGTTCAGTCAGGGTTATCTAAGCGTTCTTCAGGTCCAGTGCCATGGGCCGCCCCGGCGCGGGTTCTGATGAGGCCAACGAGCATGGTCGATTCAATGATCAGAGGGTCGAGAGGACATGCGGACGCGCAGCCACGTCCACAGGCATATGATCACCGGCACGGCGACGGTCACCCATGAGAGGTAGCGGCCGAAATCGCCCCACATCAGTGCAGCCAGAAGCCCGATCAACGTCAACACGGCGACAAGGATCGGCGCGCCGAATACGCTGAGCCAACGGGGCGAGCGGTCAGTGCGACTAGTCATCGCGACGCGAGCGCCACGGAACCATCCGCCCGCGCGGTAGCGGCATGCGCCTTCCTGCTGCGTCGCGCGAGCCAGAGATAGAGACCGCTGCCGATCACCACGATCGTCAGCACGTCGAGCACCGCCCAGATGATCTTCAGCGGCATCCCGCCATAATCGCCGAAATGCAGCGGTTGCGAGACCAAGAGCGCCTGGAGATAGGTCGGCAGCGCGCGGGTATCGGCAACCGCTGCGGTCTCGCCGTCGAGCAGCACCGGCTTCAACAGGCGCGAGGTCAGCGGCGTGTCGCCGCGCATGAAGGCCGCAAAATGATGCGACGAGGTGAAGGGCGTGCCGGGATACGCGATGAACGCGATCTCCATGCCCGGCGCAGCCTTGGTCGCCTGCGCAACGACATCGTCCAACGACGCGAGACGCGCCGGCGGCGGCTTGCCGGCATAGGGCGCCACCATCGCGGCGAGCTCGGTCGACTTCCACTGCGCCAGCATCAGTTCCGCCCAGGTGTTGACGACGCCGGTCAAGCCGACCACGAGCGCCCAGGCGATGGTGACGACGCCGATCAGATTATGCCAGTCGAGCCAACTGACGCGACGCGAGCTGTTCTTGCGAATGGTCGCAAAGCTCAAACGACGCGTGAACGGCCAGTACAATACAACGCCCGAAATGATCGCGACCGCGAACAACAGCCCCATGCCGCCGAGGAACAGCTTGCCGGCCTGGCCCGCGAACATATCGGTGTGCAGCTTCAGCACGATCAGCATCGGGCCGGTGCCGACCGGGCCAAGCAGCTTGGTCGAGACCGCGTCGAAGGCGCGCACCGTCGCATTGTCCGGCTTGCCGTCAACGGCATCGTTGGTGAAAGCCATCACGAGCCCGGGCTCATCCTTGTCCCAGGAGACGTACTGCATCACCCGGCCGGCGTCGGCGCCGAGTGCAGCCTCAACGATCCGCTGCGGAGGCACTGGCCGCAGGCCGGCCGCGGCTTCTGGCTGCGGCGCGTAGCCCAGCACCTCGTCGATCTCGTGGTGAAAGATCAGCGGCAGGCCGGTAAGGCACAACAGCAGCAGGAACAGGGTCGAGACCAGGCTGGTCCAGGTGTGGACGAGCGACCAGAGCCTGACGGTGCGCGCCTTCAGCTTCGTACTCCTTTACCATTTGTAGGAAAGGCTTGCCGTGATCCGACGCCGGTCGCCGTAAAAGCAGGCGGTCGGCGACGAGCAGCTTGCAACGTAGATCTTGTCGGAGACATTGACGACATTCAAGGCGGCCCGCCAGTTCTGCCATTCATAGTGAACCGCCGCATCGCCAAGGAAGACGGCTGGCACAGTCAGCGTGTTGGCAGTGTCGGCAAAGGATTCGCCGATGTATCTCAGGCCGCCGCCAAAGCCAAACCCGCGCAGCGGCCCATCCTGGAACGTATAGTCCGCCCAGGTCGACGCCACATTCTGTGGCGTATTGGTCGGCGCCTTGCCGATCAAAGCGGGGTTCAGGTCCTTGCTGATGAATAGATTGTAGGTGGTGAAGGAGCCGATCACCTTGAGGCCCGGCATGACATTGGCGACGACTTCGGCTTCGACGCCGCGCGAGGTGACCTCACCATTCTGGGTCTGCAGCCGAGTGTTGTTTGGATCTGTCGTCAGCGCATTCTGGCGTTTCAGATCGAACAAGGCGACGCCGAAATGGCCGTTGAAGCCGAGAGGCTGGACCTTCAAGCCGATCTCGGTCTGCTCGCCCGTTTCGGGCAAGAGCAACTGGTTCGCGGCGTTGAGGCCGACAATCGGATTGTAGCTGGTCGCATAAGCGACATAGGGTGCGAAGCCGCTGTCGAAATTATAGATCAAGCCGACACGGCCGCTGAACCGGCTGTCGTCACGATTCTGAGCCAGGCCAATATGATTGTCGTTGTTGGTTGCAACCCAATCGTTGCGGCCGCTCAGCACAAGCGTAAAGCGGTCGAGCTTGATCTGATCCTGTATATAGGTGCCAAGCTGCTTCTGAGTCAGCGCCGCATCCTGGTAAGGAGCTCCGTTGAAGGGTGCAGTCGGCGTGTAGACCGGGTTGACCAGGTTGAGCGGCATCGCGGCGCCAAAGCCCTGCCAATCATCCAGGCTGTAATGCTTCAGGTCGAGCCCGAACAGCATAGTATGGCGAAGCGGCCCGGTGGCGAAACGATATTCGAGCTGGCTGTCGAGATCAGCCTGGTTGGCGATGCCCCGGGTCACAAAGTTGCCGCGCGCGAGATTGGCTGCGGCAGGCGTGGTGGCATAGCCGAGGCCGTATAGCGTCGCCAGAGTGACGTCGACATGGGCGAAGCGTGCATTCTGCCGGAACGTGACGCTGTCGGAGAGATTGCGCTCGAACTGATAGCCGAGCATTTCCTGTTCCCGCTTGAAGGTATCCATGCTGGGATCGCTAGCGAACAGTTGTGTCGGAATGCGGCCGAACGGCGCGTCGACGACGGTGCCGACGTAAGGCAGAAAGTTCTGGCTGCGCGTCTGGTTATACGAGGCTGATGCGAGCACGGTGAAACTGGTGTCGGCATCGGGCCTCCACGTCACGGACGGCGCAATGAAGTAATTGTTGTTGGGGGTGAAGTCGACCTGCGTACCGCCATTTTGGACCTGGCCTACCACGCGATAGAGTAATTGGCCGTTACTGGCCTGCGTTTGCACCGGCCCACCGAAGTCGAAAGCAACATAGGCGTTGCCGAAATTGTTGACGCCGGTTTCAAGATAGCGGATCGGTTCGGCTGGCGGCATCTTGCTGACGGCATTCACGATGCCACTCGGACTTGAGCCGCCGTAAAGCACCGCCGAAGGCCCGCGCAGGACTTCGACCCGCTCCAGGTTGAACGGCTGCAGCTTCCAGCTCGCGTAAGATGTGTAGAACAGTTGCAAGCCATCGAGGAACAGGCCGATATCGTCGGACTTGAAGCCGCGGATCAGGAACCAGTCGTTGCGGTTATCCGCGCCGAAGGTACTGGCCACAACTCCCGGCGCGTAACGCAGAATCTCGTCGAGCTTGCCCGGCTTCTGGTCGCGGATCTGCTCGCTGCCGATCACCGAGATCGCCTGCGGCGTCTGCATGATCGGGGTGTTGGTCTTGGTGCCGGTCATGCTGCGCCCGGCAACATAGCCCTCGATCGGCCCGCGCGGATTCTCGACCACGGTCGCATTGCGACGTGGCGGCTGCACCTGGCGCGGCGGCGTGATCTGCGTGGCGCGCTGAACACGGCGCTGCGCCACGGGCGCCGCGCGGCGGCGCGTTTCTAGCGCCCGAACTTCGACCGGCGGTAGCGGCTGCGTAGTTTGCGAAGAACTCGACTGCGCGAACGTTACCTGGGGCACCAATGCAAGAGACGATACCGTCGCCGACGCGGCGACAGCCAACCCACGAAGAACCTTCAATCCACTACCCCGACTGCAGCTTGACCCCTACGCGCCGCAATGAGCACGGCGCGCCAGCGCGATCACGCTTAGGCGAGGAGTGGAGGCCGCCGCCAATAGAACACCTCTATAACTTTCAAGAATCGTTCCAAGAATGATTCTTAAAATGCAAGCATCGATTGCATCGAGAAACATCATCTCGTGAGCTGTGCGACATCGCGCATGTACGCGAGATCGATCATGCGTCCGTGGCTGACGACTGCGGCCGGAGGCGCGTGAAAGCGAAGCACATTCGTGACATCGGGATGATCAAGCACGACGAGGTTGGCGGGGTAGCCCGCCTCGATGCCATACTTGGCCAGATTGACCGCCGCTGCCGGGCGCGACGTGATCATGTCATGGAGCGTATCGATGTCCTGTTCCTTCGTCATCCACAGGAGATGCGCGGCGAGGAACGCCACTTCGGGCATGTTGTTCCGGCCGAATGGATAGTAGGCATCGGAGATATCGTCCTGCCCGAGGCAGACGTTGACGCCCTGTTGCAAGAGTTCCTTGACCCGCGCGTGCAATGGACCGGTGTGGGGATCGCTAACGATACTGACGCGCGCCTGCCGCAACAGCTCAGTCAATTCGCCGAAATAGGATTCTGGATAGAGCGCCATCGCCCGGCAATGATGCGCCAGCGCGCGTCCCTGATAGCCGCGCGCGATCGCCTGGCGCGCCATCGCTTCCAGCGTCTTCATGTTGGGATCGCCGACATCGTCCAGCAACATCGAAATATCAGCGTTGAACTCGGCGGCGAGATCGAAACAGAAATCGATGTGGGCCTGCATGTCGTCTGCGCTGGATTCGATCCAGGGAATGCCGCCGACGACGTCGGCGCCCATCGCCATCGCCTCCCGCATCAATCGGTCGGCACCCGGCTCGCGCGCAAGCCCGTCCTGCGCGAACGCCACGACCTGGAGATCGACAATGCCACGGAATTCCTCGCGGACCGCCACAAGCGCCTTGACGCCCTCGAGCCGCGCCTTGGTGTCGACATCGGCGAACGCACGGATATGCAAATTGCCATGCAGCGCCGCCAGCGCGACCGCACGCCTGGCGTTCGGAATGATCCAGGACGCGTCGTATTTCTCCTTCACCGCGGCGGCGAGATCGATCGCCTTCGCCGCCTCGCTCATGCCGCCGCCGTGATAGGCCTCAAGCGCCGCTTCCGACATCATCGGCAGCGTCCAGACTTTGCAGAGGTGCAGATGCGCGTTGACGTAAGGCGGCGTGACCAGGTTTCCACCGACATCCAGCGTCAGGCGGGCATCGCTGCCGAGGCGCGGTGCGATCTCGGCAATGACGCCATCCGAAATCGCGATGTCCACAAGCGCGTCGCCCTGTCGCAGCAAGCGGGCATTTCGGATCAGCAGGTCAGTCATCGGGAATTCCAGTCAGAAAGGAGAATCGGGAAGCCAGGCCTCGTTTCGAGGGCCGCAATGCACATCTGATGCAAGAAGGATACCGTTCTGGCGCGGCCGTTCACGCCTGCCCACCCGGGCAGTTTCCAACGGCGCGGGAGCATGCCCAGATTGGGGAAAATCCAACGGAGTTTTGCCAACGGAGTTTGCCATGTCCGATCCCTCAGTGCTTGCCACATTCTCCGGCGCGATGGCCGACGTCGTCGCACGCGCCGCACCTGCAGTCGTCTCCGTGCACTCGCACCGCTCGCGCGCCTCGGGCTTTGTCTGGAAAGCGGGTCTGGTCGTCACCGCCGATGAGGCGCTGGCCGAAGAGGGCGAGGTCATCGTCCGCTTTGCCGACGGAACGGAGCGGTCTGCGACCATCGCGGGACGCGATCACACCACCGATGTCGCGCTGTTGCGGGTCGAGACCTCCAACGTCGCGTCGATCAAGCTTTCATCGGCGGTGCCAGCGCTCGGATCGCTGGCGTTGGTCGTCGCCGCTGAGCGTGGCGTGCCCGCGGCGGCGCTCGGCCTGATATCGCTGGTCGGCGGCACCTGGCGCAGCCTGCGCGGCGGCGACATCGATGCGCGCATCGAGCTCGACGTTCGCCTGAGGCCCAGTCACGAGGGTGGGCTCGCGCTCAATGCCTCCGGCGATGCCATCGGCATGGCCGTGCTCGGCGCGCGGCGCGTTCTTGTCATTCCGGCCGCGACCATCGAGCGCGTGGCGAGCCGGCTGGAGACCCATGGCCGGATCGCGCGCGGCTATCTCGGGCTCGGCCTGCAGCCGGTCAAGCTCGACGACGGCATCGGCGCGATGGTGATGAGCGTCGACAAGACTGGTCCCTCCGCGGCCGCCGGCATCCGGCAAGGCGACGTGATCGTCGGCTGGAACGACGAGAAGATTTCCGGCGTACGGGCGCTGCTCAGGGCGCTCGGGCCCGACAGCGTCGGCGCCACCGTCGACGTCGCGGTGCAGCGTGGCGGCGAGCCGGTGCGGGTCAAGCTGACGGTCGGGGAAAGGCCGGAGACGTGAGCGAACAGACCTCGCCTCCCCTCGTCATCGCCATCGACGTCGGCGATCCCGCGCTGGCGGACCGGCTCGCGTCGCTGCTCGGCGGCGTCGCAGGCTTGCGCCTTGCCGCGCCGGGCGAAGCGGCGAGCCTCGCGCTGGTCTCGCGGGATCAGCCTGCGAGCGAACGATCCGAGATCGAGCTGACGCCGCGCGAGCGCGACGTGCTGGCGCTGATGGCCGAGGGCGCCTCGAACAAGGCGATTGCGCGGCAGCTCGGGATCTCCGTGCACACCGCCAAATTCCACGTCAGCTCGTTGCTCGACAAGCTCGATGCCACCGGCCGCACCGATGCGGTGGCGCATGCGGCGCGGCGCGGGGTGATCCATCTCTAGTGGCGCGAGGTGCCGCATCGCCAAGCGATGCTGGCGATGCTGGTGGTGCCGGCGAACTCCGCCGCGGGGCCCTATGCTCGACCGTATCAAGACCTGGGCGCGCACGCTCAAGCGCGACAGCCGCGCCGTCTATCTCGCCGCCCGCGACCCGCGGGTGCCGTGGTATGCGAAGCTGCTTGCCGTTGCGGTCGCCGGATATGCGCTCTCGCCCATCGACCTCATTCCCGACTTCATTCCGGTAATCGGCTATCTCGACGATCTCGTGCTGGTGCCGCTCGGCATCTGGCTCGTGATCTCGCTGGTTCCGAAGGAGATCATGGTCGAGTGCCGCGACAAAGCGAGCGAAGCCTCGCCTCCGGCCAGCCGCACCGCGATGGCCGTCATCATCCTCGTCTGGGTCAGTGCGGCGCTTGCCCTTGGTTGGGTGGCCTGCAGGTATTGGGGTTAGAACGTCGCCCGCATTCCCGCATAGAAGGCGCGCGGACGCGCCGGGCTGACCGAGGCTGGATCCGTAAACGCTACGCCGCCAGCGGCGAAATTGGGCACATTGTCGGTCTGGAAGAAGGTGCCGTAGGTCGCATAGCGGCTGTCGAGCAGATTATCGATGCGGCCATAGATCTGGACGTTCTTAGTGAGCTGGTAGGAGGCGTGGGCATTGAACACAGCGTACGACGCGAGCTTCGGCGCTTGGTTGGAGTCGTCGCCGACAAAATACTGGCCACTGACGTAGATCGCGTCGGCGCCGACCTTGAACTGATCAGTGAGCGCATAGTCGAAGCCGGCCTTGATGCGATGGCGGGGAACTGCGGGAACCTGGTTGCCGGGCAGGATCTGGACGTTGCCGTTTTCATCGGCGAAGGGGCTATTGGAGCCGATCTGCAGCGCGTCCAGGAAGCGGGCGTCGACGAAGGCATAGCTCGCATACATCTGCAGTGCGGATGATTTCACCTGGATCTCGGCCTCGACGCCCTGGCGCCGCGTCGAGCCGACGTTCTGGAAGTAGCCGAAGCCCTGTATCACCGGGCTCGGGATCGCGAGAATGTCGTCGTTGTTGGTGGTGCGGAAGCCGCCGACCTTCCAGGAGAGCGTGCCGATGTTCAATTCCTTGGTGCCGCGCAGGCCGGCCTCGACGGTGCGTGACACCACCTGCTGCAGCGGTGGATCGGAGACCAGGAAGGCGCCGACGATGCAGGGGCGCGCGGGATCGGCGCAGCCAAGCTCCAGCGGTGTCGGCGCGCGGTTGGCTTCGGAATAGCCGGCATAGGCGGTCAGCTCCGGCGTGATCTTGTAGGTGCCGCCGATGAGCGGATTGAAGCGGTCATAGGTGCTGTAGCCGTTCAGCTCGGTGCCGATCTGGTCTTCAAGCCTGATGCGCGCATCGTTGAAGCGGCCGCCCGCGGTGATCGAGAATGCCTTCGTCACGTCGAAGGTGTCGAGCGCATAGATGCCGGTATATTGATTGGTGGTGCGCAGCGAGACCGGGCCGATCGAGACGGGATCGCCGGACTGGCCGAGAAAGATGCCGCTGCCGCTGACGACGTAGTTCGGGCCGATGGTGCCGAGCTCCGCACTCGCGGTGAAGTTCGTGACGCTGGTGTCGAAGCTGGCACCGATCGTGAAGCGGTTGTCATGGCCGAAGAGTTGATCTGCGTTCGTCGCCTGCAGTTGCATGCCGGCAGTGGTCGACTTCGTCGTGGTGCGGTCGTTCTCGCCAAGCACCGCGCCCGCTGGAAACGGATTGGCGAGCTGGGCGCCATTCAATCCGTTCGCGGGAACATCATCGCTGTTGAAGCACAGTAGCCCGGCATCGGCCTCGCAGGGCTGCGTCTCCGTCGGGTTGCCGTCTTGCGTCTTCTGTTTGTAGAACCGCAGATGCGCGGCGCCCTCGATGGTCCAGGTCGGGGTCGCCTCCACCTTTCCCGTCAGGTTGAAGTAGCCGACCTTGTTGGTGGAGGTTTGCGGTGTGGTGTAGGTCGCACCCCAATATCGCTGCAGCAATTCAACCGGCACCGTTGCCGCCGCGCCGAACTTGTTATCGGCGAGGCCGATATTGAGATGGAATTCGCTGACGTCGTTCTTGTGGGCGACATCGCCGTAGAAGCGGCGGACGTCGGAAGGAGAGAAGTTGCGAAAGCCGTTGTCGTGCAGACCTTCCAGCGCGCCATAGACGGCAAAATTGTCGATCTGCTTGCCCCATTGCGCCGCCCCCTGGATGCGGCCGAACGAGCCGCCCATGGTGTTGATCTCGGCGCCCTGATAGGAAAAACCATCCTTCATCTGTACGACGACCGCGCCGCCCAGCGCGTTGAGACCGAAGGCCGGATTGTTGGTCACGACATCGATGGACCTGACCGCGCTGGTCGGGATCAGGTCCCAGTTGACCGTGTCACCGAAGGCTTCATTGACCCGTACCCCGTTCTGGTAGACCGCAAGACCCTGCGGCGTGCCTGCCACCGGAGACGCCACGAAGCCGCGGAACTGGACGTCCGGCTGGAAGGGATTGCCGGCGACCTCGTTGACGATGATGCCCGGCACGCGCTGGTCGAGCGCAGTTGTGATATTGAGCGAATCGGTTCGTTGGATTTCCTTGGTGTCGACGACATTGACCGCCGCAGGAATCTTGTCCGCTTCGATCGCAGCGGCCGAATCCGAGGTCGGCGTCGGCGCGGTCGGGACATACACAACTCTTGGCGATCTTGCCCGCGCGCGTACAGGAGCCGCCGGAGGACGGCCGCGCCTGGCGCGGTCCGCAGGCGTCACCTCCACCGGCGGCAATGTCTCGACTTGCTGCCCCCCGCTCTGGGCGAATCCCGTTTCGTTCCCGACGACAACGACAACACCTGCCGCAATCGATGCGACAAGCAGCACCCGCACGCCCATTTGTCCACCCGTTCCACCCACCGTCCGGCCGTTGTCGCCGGTTCGAGCGATACTAGAGTGCAGGACGAGCAGTCCGCTACCTGCAAGTGTTCCCGAAAGTTCCGGGAAAATTCCCGACCCGCTTCGGCCGGCGCCATCGGCCATCGGCAATATCTGCTATATGCCGATCCTCTCGAAGTCCTCTCTGGATGCACCAATGAAGCCAATCCCCGGCACCCAGCCGAAGCCGTCCGATGCCGCGCCACTCGTTACGCCCACGGAATTGCGCCGGCGCTGGCGGGCCGGCGAGGAGGTGGCGCTGCTCGACGTGCGCGAGGAAGGCCCCTATTCGCTGGCGCATCCCTTCTTCGCCGTCTCCCTGCCGCTTTCGCAGATCGAGTTGCGTGTTCTCGATCTGATCCCCCGGCTCGGCGCCCCCATTGCCGTGTACGACGACGGCGAAGGATATGCCGAGCGGGCGGCGAAACGCATTTCGGCACTCGGCTATACCGATGTCTCGATCCTCGACGGCGGCCTGGGAGCCTACCGGACGGTCGGTGAAGTCTTTCGCGACGTCAACGTGCCGAGCAAGGCGTTCGGCGAACTGGTCGAGGCGATCCGCCACACGCCTTCCCTGTCGGCGAACGAGGTCAAGGCCCTGATCGAGACGGAGCCCGATCTGGTCGTGCTCGACGCCCGCCGGTTCGAGGAATACCGGACCATGAGCATTCCGCGCGGCGTCAGCGTTCCCGGCGGTGAGCTCGCGTTTCGCGCAAGGGAAATCGCGCCCGCGCCGGGCACCACCATCATCGTCAATTGCGCCGGCCGGACGCGCAGCATCATCGGCGCGCAGTCGTTGATCAATGCGGGGCTCCCGAACAAAATCTTCGCGCTGCGAAACGGCACGATCGGCTGGACCTTGGCCGGGCACGCGGTCGAACGAGGCCGGACCGACCGGTTCCTTCAGCGCCCCGAAGCGACTTATTCCGCGACACGAGCCAGCGCGGCGCAATGGGCGGAGCGCGTCGGCGTTCCGGTGCTTGACCGCAGCACATTCGATCGCTTTCTCGCGCAAGCAAATGAACGTACGCTCTATTTGCTCGATGTGCGGACGCCTGAGGAATACGAGCGCGGACATCCGCCCGGCTTCGCCTCGGCACCGGGAGGGCAGCTCGTACAGGCCACGGATGAATGGATTGCCGTACGCGGATCGCGGCTCGTGCTGTTCGATGACGACGGCGTTCGCGCCCGCATGGCCGCATCCTGGTTGATCCAGATGGGCTGGGAGGCTCACGTCGTCGGGCCGGACGTGATTGAGGCGACCGAGGCCGGCACTCGACCACCGCGCCGTCCAGTGCCGCCAACCTCCGGCGGCGCGATCGACGTGGCGGAGCTGATCGCAAACCGCGACAACTGGACCGTCATCGATCTGGCGCGCAGCCCCGCCTATGCCGCGGGCCATATCCCTGGCGCACATTTCGTACTGGCCTCGCGCTTCAGCGAGGATTTGCCGCGGCTGCCCGGGGAGAGAGCGATCGTTCTCACCAGCGCCGACGGCGACGAAGCGATGTTCGCGCTTGCGGATGCGACCGCCTCGACCCAGCGCAAAGTGGTCGTGCTGAAAGGCGGAACGCGCGCCTGGACCGGCAGCAATCAGCCGCTGGAGCGGGACCGGCATTCCTGGATCTCGAAACCTGAGGATGTCTACAAGCGCCCGTATGAGGGAACAGACAATGCGGCGGCTGCAATGCAGGCCTATATCGATTGGGAACTGCACCTTGTCGCCCAGCTCGCAAACGATTCAGTGTCCAACTTTCACGTCGTGTAGAGCATGATCCGGAAAAGTGGAGACCGGTTTTCCGAAAAAGATCATGCTCAAACAAAGAGCTAGAGCGGGATGACGATTCGAAGAAAAGTCATCACGCTCTAGGAGCGCGCGCCCGTAGGGACCAGCGCTTCCACCGTCACGCCATCAGCGGACGAAACCGTCAGCGAGCCACCCAATGCCAACAGGCGTTCGCGCATGCCGGTCAGGCCGAAGCCGAACTGGTGATCGGCGCTCAAGCCGCGTCCGTTGTCGCGGACCCGCACCCGCACGCAGCCGCGATCTCCTCGCAGACTGTCCGGCTGCTCCGCCGGCTCGACGCTGACCTTGACCGCGGTCGCGCCAGCGTGGCGGAAGGCATTCGTTAGCGCCTCCTGGACGACGCGGTAGACCGTGAGATCGGCGGTCTCCCCGGTCTCGCCAAGTGCAGGCGAAATGCTGGTTTCGATCACCACCTCCGGATGCGATTCCTTCCACAGGCGGAACAGGGCAGAAAGCGCCTCGTGAAGTCCGAGCTCGGCGAGTCCGACCGGCCGTAGCTTCTCCAATATCCGGCGCGTGAACTGCTGCAGCGCATTGACCTGCTCCAGCATCGCTCCGCCGTGCTTTCGCACCTGGTCCGGACTTGCCTCGCGTGCATCAGGTAGCCGCATCAACGCACTTGCATGCGCCCGCAACGCGAACAAATGCGGGCCGAGCTCGTCGTGCAGTTCGCGCGCGATCTCCTTGCGCTCCCGGTCCTGCAGCGAAAACGCGCGTTCGGCGAGCTGCCGCTTGTCCTCGATCGCCTCGCCCAGCGTGGCCGCGAGGTGATTGAGCTTGGCGCAGATCGCAGCCAGTTCCGGCGCACCACCCGGCGTCACCCGAACATCGTATTGCCCGGCCTCGATCTTCGCCATGGCTTGCGAGAGCGACTCGAGCGGCGCCAGCGCGCGGCCGACAACGCTCCTGATGATCAGGAAGAGCACGACGACGATCGCGGAACCGACCGCGAGCTGGGTGATGATGCCGTCCCAGATCTCCGCCATCTCGTCATTCGGATGCGATGTGATCACGAGCGATTCCGATTTTCCGCGGATCGAGATCGGTACGCTAACGGAAGTTGTCTCCGGATGGACGAGCGCGACGAACCAGGCCGGCGGCGATCGCGCTTCGTCGCGGCTGTCAATCGCCTCGTCCTGCTCGGACTTTGCGGTCGCGCCATCCTGCCGCGCGATGCTGACGTGACGCAGCCGGCTCAGATCGCGAACGATCTGGTCGAGCCGGGCATCGGGATCCGGCGCCTCGTTCAACCCGGCAACGATCGTGGTGACGAATTCCCGCGCCAGGCGAATGACGCTCTGGTCTTCGGCCTGGACCCGGGGCCCGGCCTCGACGACGAGCCGGGCGATGTTGATGGCGAGACCGAGCGCGAGGACGAGCGCCAGCAGCAGGTTGATCCGCCCGCGCAAGGAAAGTTTCTGCCACATCGCCTTTGCCCACGATCACCCGCGTTCGGTTCCTCAATCAAGAGGAGCGTTGACAGACAAATACCGCGTCTGTCTAATCGAAGGGTACAGCAATCGCGCTGGAGATGCATGAGCGAGCCCGCGGGCGAGCCGCGCTCGTGTATTCTGATGCGGTGCAGCAACGGACTGACGCAGCTATCCAGGGCTTCAAGCATGCGCGTGCTGATCGTTGACGACCATCCGATCGTCGCTTCCGGCTGCCGCACCGTGTTCGCCGACGAACCGGAGATCGAATTGCTTGAAGCATGCGACGCCGAAAGCGGCGAACGCGTCTTTGTCGCCGAACGTCCCGATATCTCCGTGGTCGACATCAACTTGCCGACCGTTTCCGGCTTCGAACTGGCACGGCGGATGCTGGCGCGGGACGATTCCGCGCGCATCATCATGTTCAGCATGAACGACGATCCGGTGTTCGCCGCCCGCGCCATCGAGATTGGCGCCAAGGGCTATGTGGCGAAGACCGGCGATCCTAACGATCTCGTCGAGGCGATCCGCGAAGTCGGCAATGGCGGCGTCTATCTGCCGCCCGCGATCGCGCGGCGCGTGGCCTTTGCCGGCCCCGCCGCGGCGCAGAGCCCCCTATCGAAGCTCAATCCGCGCGAGAAGGAGATCCTGCGCCTGCTCAGCGCCGGCAAGACGCTCTCCGAGATCGCCTGGCTGGTTCATTCCTCCTACAAGACCGTCGCCAACACCTCCTCGATCATGCGCCAGAAACTTGGTGTGCGCACCTCAGCCGAACTGGTGCGGTTGGCGATCGAGAGCGGCGTCGCCTGAAGATCGCGCACGCATGATCCGGACATGTAGGCAGCGGTTTTCCGAAAAGATCATGCGCCAACAAAGCACAGCGCCGGAGTTCAAGAGATGACGATTCAAACCGTTTCAACCAACAAATCCCATGGCGGCATCCAGGGCGTGTACAAGCATGCCAGCCGCGAAACCAAGACCGACATGACCTTTTCGGTCTATGTTCCCCCGCATCCGGCGGGCGCGAAGCTGCCGGTCGTGTACTATCTCTCCGGCCTGACTTGCACCCATGCCAATGTTACCGAGAAAGGCGAATACCGCGACACCTGCGCCGATCTCGGCCTGATCTTCGTCGCGCCCGACACCAGCCCGCGCGGCGAGGGCGTGCCCGGCGATCCTGCCGGCGCCTACGACTTCGGGCTTGGCGCCGGCTTCTATGTCGACGCCACGCAGGAGCCGTTTGCCGAGAACTACCGGATGTGGAGCTATGTGACCCAGGAATTGCCGCAGCTCGTCGCCGCGAATTTCCCGATCGATCCCGTGCGGCAGTCCATCATGGGCCATTCCATGGGCGGTCACGGTGCGCTGACGGTGGCGCTGCGCCATCCCAACCGCTATCGCGCGGCGAGCGCTTTTGCGCCGATCGTGGCGCCGTCACAGGTGCCCTGGGGCATCAAGGCCCTCGGCGGCTATCTCGGCGACGACAGAAACGCATGGCGCAAGCACGATACAGTGGCGCTGATCGAGGACGGCGCGCGGTTTTCCGACCTGCTGGTGGACGTTGGCGATGCCGACTCGTTCCTGGCTGAACAGCTTCGCCCGGAACTACTGCAACAGGCCTGCGCGCAGGCGCAGATCCCACTCCTGCTCCGACGCCAAGAAGGCTACGACCATAGTTATTATTTCATCTCTACCTTCATGGGCGATCACTTGCGCTGGCACGCCGCACGGCTGGCGGCCTGAACCCTTTCCATTGCGCTTGCGGGTACGCCGGCATTCGACATCATTGCCGCGACGGAAAACCGCGCTCTCATGATCGTGATCGGGCGGAATCGAGAGCGTCGCAACGACAAAATGCGGGGTTGCAAGCCAGGACAATTCAGTCATCTTGCAATCCAAGAGCAGCTCCATCGCCGGTCAAGGCGAGGAGGCGTCGGGAGGAAACATGGTCCGATGGCTGGTCGCCGCAATCGGTCTGATCGCGATGGCGACGCCCGTGCGTGCCGCCGAGCCGATCGAGATCGGCATCGGCTATCTCGGCCGCGCCGGCGTTCAGCAGAGGCTGTCGCTGGTCGAGCAGCCCGCCGAGAATGACGGCATCGCCGGTGTACGGCTTGCGGTCGAGGACAACAACACCACGGGAAAATTCCTCAACCAGCGTTTCAACCTGGAAGAGGTCCGGCTGAGGGAAGGCGAGGACGTGGCGAAGGCCGCGACTGCGCTTGCCGATCGCAATGGCTTCATCATCGCCGATCTTCCACCGGATGCGCTGCTGCAGGCGGCGGATGCGTTGCGCGATCGCGGTACGGTGCTGTTGAACGCCGGCGCGATCGACGACCGGTTGCGCGAGCAGGACTGCCGCGCCAACGTGATCCACGTCGCGCCGACGCGTTCGATGCTGGCGGATGCGCTGGCGCAATATCTGGTGTGGAAGCAATGGAAGCGCTGGTTCCTGGTGGTCGGCTCACATGACAAGGACAAGCTCTATGCCGATGCCCTGCGACGCGCCGCGACGCGATTCGGCGCCAAGGTCGTGCAGGAGAAGACTTTCGAAGACACCGGCGGCGCCCGCCGCACCGACAGCGGCGTGACGCTCATCCAGCGGCAAATGCCGGTCTTCACTCAGCAGATCCCGGCCTATGACGTGCTGGTTGCCGCTGATGAAAGCGAGGTCTTCGCGTCCTATCTGCCTTACCGCACCTGGGACCCGCGGCCGGTTGCGGGCTCGGCCGGGCTCGTACCGACGAGCTGGGACGCAGCGCAGGATCAATGGGGCGCGGTCCAGATCCAGAACCGCTTCATGAAGCTGAATTCGCGGCGGATGACCGCACTCGACATGCAGGCCTGGACCGCCGCGCGCATGATCGGCGAAGCCGCCTCGCGCACGAACTCCGGTGACCCGAAGAAGCTCTTTGCTTTCCTCAAGGGACCGGATTTCTCGGTGGCGGCGTTCAAGGGCACGCGGCTGACGCTGCGAGACTGGAACCTGCAGCTTCGCCAGCCGATTCTTCTGGTCGACGGGCGCATGGTCGTCTCGGTGTCGCCGCAGGAAGGCTTCCTGCACCAGGTCTCCGAGCTCGACACGCTCGGCGTCGACCGCCCCGAGACAAAATGCAAACTGCAATGAAGGAGAGATCGCGCATGTGGCGCCGCTGTCTGCTTTCCGGAACGGTCCTTTGGCTCGCGGCCGCCGCCCCCGCTTCCGCCTTCATGGCTTATGTCTCGAACGAGAAGGGCAACACAGTTTCCGTGATCGACACCGATAGTTGGACGGTGACAAAAACCATCAAGGTCGGCCAGCGGCCGCGCGGCATCGAGTTCAGCCGCGACGGCAAGTTCGTGATGGTCGCGGTCGGCGACGACGACACCATCCAGGTGATCGATGCCAAGAAGCAGGAGGTGGTGGACACCCTGCCCTCCGGGCCCGATCCGGAACTGTTCACCCAGGATGCCGCGGGCAAGATCATGTATGTCGCCAACGAGAACGACAACACGGTGACCGTGATCGATCTCGAAAAGCGCGCCCGCATCGGCGATGTCCAGGTCGGCGTTGAACCGGAGGGCATGACGATCAGCCCGGACGGCAAGATCCTGATCAACACTTCCGAGACCACCAACATGGCGCATTTCATCGACACGTCGACGCGCCAGATCGTCGCCAATGTGCTGGTCGATGCGCGGCCGCGCTTCGCTGAGTTCAAGCATGACGGCTCCGAGTTGTGGGTATCCTCCGAGATCGGCGGCACGGTGTCGATCGTCGATCCCGTCAAGCACGTCGTGACCGGCAAGGTCACCTTCAGCATTCCCGGCCTGCGCAGCGAAGCGATCCAGCCGGTCGGCATCGGCATGACCAAGGATGACAAGACCGCCTTCGTCGCACTCGGTCCCGCCAACCGCATCGCGGTGGTCGACGCCGTCAGTCACAAGGTGACCAAATATCTCCTGGTCGGGCAGCGCGTCTGGCACATGGCGTTCACGCCGGACGAGAAATACCTGCTGGTGACCAATGGCGTGTCCAACGATGTCTCCGTCATCGACGTCGCCGCGCAAAAAGTGATCAAGACCATCCAGGTTGGCGAACTTCCCTGGGGCGTTACGATTGCACCGCAATGACAGCAACCCAAAAACCCATCGCTGACAAACCATCGCCTGACATCTTGATGCGCCAGGATCCCGCCGGCGTGGCCGCCTTGTCGATCGAAAGCGTCAGCCATTCCTATGGTGCGCGCCGCGCGCTGATCGATGTGAGCTTTGACGTCGCGCCGGCGAGCTTTACGGCGCTGCTCGGCCTGAACGGCGCCGGCAAGAGCACGCTGTTCTCGCTGATCACGCGATTGTTCGGCATCCAGGCCGGGCGCATCGGCATTTTCGGCCACGATATCAGCGGCGCGCCGGGCGAGGCGCTGCGGCTGCTCGGCGTCGTGTTCCAGCCGCGCACGCTCGACCTCGATCTCTCGGTGACGCAGAACCTGCTCTATCACGCCGCCCTGCACGGCATCGGCCGGCGCGAGGCGCGGCTGCGCTCGGGCGAGGTGCTGGCGCGCATCGCGCTTTCCGACCGCGCCGGCAGCAAGGTGCGCGACCTCTCCGGCGGCCAGATGCGCCGGCTGGAGATCGCGCGTGCGCTGCTGCACCGGCCGCGCCTGTTGCTATTAGACGAGGCGACCGTCGGCCTCGACGTCAAGGCGCGTTCAGACATCCTTAACCACGTCCGGCAGCTCGTCGCCGAGCAAGGCATCGGCGTGCTCTGGGCCACGCATTTGTTCGACGAGATCACGGCAAGCGATGACCTGGTGGTGCTGCATCAGGGCAAGGTGCTGGCGCGCGGCCAGGTCTCGCGCGTAATCGCGGACACAGGCGCGCAGGACATCAACACCGCCTTCATGCGCCTGACCGGGGCCGTGGGCAAAGCCGGGAGCGAGGCATCATGAGCTCCACCACCGTCACGCCGTCGCGACGCGGCTTTTCCTTCGGCGAATACATCACCTGCCTCAACGGCATCGTATGGCGCGAGGCGCTGCGCTTCCTGCATCAGCGCGAACGCTTCGTCTCGGCACTGGTCAGGCCGCTGGTGTGGCTGTTCATCTTCGCTGCCGGCTTCCGCCAGGTGCTCGGCATCTCGATCATCCCGCCCTACGAGACCTACATCCTCTACGAGGTCTATATCGCGCCGGGACTGATGGCGATGATCCAGCTTTTCAACGGCATGCAATCCTCGCTCTCGATGGTCTATGACCGCGAGATGGGCAATATGCGCACGCTGTTGGTGAGCCCGCTGCCGCGCGGCTACCTGCTGTTTTGCAAACTGCTGGCGGGCACCGCGGTCTCGCTGTTGCAGGTCTATGCCTTCCTCGTCATCGCATGGCTCTGGGACATCACGCCGCCGCCGATCGGCTATCTCACCGCGCTGCCGGCGCTGGTGCTGTCAGGGCTGATGTTGGGGTCGCTCGGCATGCTGATCTCCTCAGGGATCAAGCAGCTCGAGAATTTTGCCGGCGTCATGAACTTCGTGATCTTTCCGATGTTCTTTGCCTCATCCGCGCTCTATCCGCTGTGGCGGGTGCAGGAGGGCAGCCCGATGCTTTACTATGTCTGCCAGTTCAATCCATTCACCCACGCGGTCGAATTGATCCGCTTCGCGCTGTATGGCCAGATCAACTGGATTTCGTTTTTCGTCGTCGTCGGCTGCACGGCGGTCTTCATGATCGGCGCGATCCTGGCCTACGATCCCTCGCGCGGATTGGCGCGGCGTGGGCCTGCCGGAGGGGAGACATGATCGGGCGGATTGCGATCGGAGCATTGCTTGTCATCGCGGCATCGACCGGGGTCGGTCGCGCCGCCGATCCGCGCTATCCGAACTGGCCCTGCGCGCAGGCCAAGGTGCCGGAGATTTCGCTCGCGGCGGTGTGGGCGGGACCGCCGCTCGACGACGTCCAGAACAAATGGAAGGAGGACCCCAAGATCAGCGCGCTGGTGGAGAAACTGGCGGCGCGGCGCACGCCGCTTGAGGATGCCCAAAAGGCGATCACGGATTTCCTCACGGCTTCTGCGGCCGACAAAACCACCGCCGGCAAGCTGCTGTTCGCCGGCCTGTTCGATTCGCTCAATGCCCAGCGTTCCTCGGTCATGAGCGGCATCGAGCGGGTGACGCGCAAGCAACGCGAGGCGGCCGAGAAGGTCCGCGCCGACACGCTCGCGCTGCAAGCGCTGCAGAACGCGTCCTCGCCCGATCAGGCCAAGGTCGACGAACTCAGCAACACCCTCCTGTGGGAAACTCGGATCTTCGAGGACCGCCAACGTGTGGTCAGATTTGTCTGCGAAGTACCGACAACGATCGACCAGCGCCTGTTCGCGCTTGGCCGCACGATCCAGCAAGAGATGGAGTAGCGCCGCCGGTTCCGGCGCAAAAAGGTCAGTATAACTCACCTTTATGTCCGGTTCCGCCGACTTGATGCCGGAACCAAATGTGATTCCAGCGTCTTGTCGCTCAAGCCATCTCGAAACCCGGAGAGTTTTGATGAGAACAACGACGATCATCTTGGCGGGCGCGACGGCCCTCGGAATCTTTGCAACCGCGGCTTCGGCTCAACAAAACATGACGGGAACCATCACCAAGATCGACCGGCTGAATAGCACTATCTCGATCCAGCAAACGCAGAGCGGCACGGTCGGCGCAGGCAGTGGCGCGATCCAGGAGTTCAAGGTGACTGATACCAACAAGCTTGAACCCTTCCACGCCGGCGACAAGGTGAACTTCTCCGCCTCCGAAGGCGGCGGCACCAAGACCATCACCGATCTGAAGAAGCAATAATGTGATCACACTGAACCTCGGCCCCCGCGGCCGAGGTTCAGCTTCGTCTGAGTGAAGTCGTCGCAGGGCTTATTTCTCTTCACCCGTCCGCGGCTCCGGCTTGGCTTCGACGAGTGGTAAGCCTGCGTGCTCCCATCCATCGGACCCCAGGGGATACCAGGCGATGTTGGAATAGCCGTAGGTCAGCGCGCGCTTGGCTGCGTTCCACGACATCCAGCAATTTTCCTGACAATAGATCACGAGCAGCGCCGCCTTGTTGCCATCAGAGGCACGCTCAAGGCCGCGGCGAAGATAGTCTTCAGTGACATCGGCGATTTTTCCATAGCCGGTGTCGGGCAGCCAGATGCTGCCGGGGATGTTGTGTCGCGGCTTGTCGCGCCACACCGTGCCTTCCGGCAGGTTGGCGGGCTTAGGTGGACGCGGCAGCACGTCGACGAAGGCGCCGGTCTTGTCGCGCCAGATCGCCTCGGCTTCCGCGGTCGAGAGCACGCGGGCGCCGGCAAGCGTTGCCGGCACCAGCGCGCGGTAATTCTCGGTGCGGTATTCTTGCGGCTCGGGGACCTGCTGCTGCGCATGGGCCGCTACGGCGAGCGACGCTGCGACAACGACCAGGCTCGTGAGCCAGCGCCTCATGGCGATTTCGCCGCCGTCTCCGGGCCGATTGGTCGGTCGTTCTCGTCCAGAAGCGGCACGCCGAAGTCGAGCAGGATCTTGTTGATCTCGCCCTGATTCTCCTGGATCAGGCGATTGAGCTGGCGTTTCCAGTTCTGGTCCGCCGGGCGCACGCCCATGCCGATGCGATAGACGAGTTTCGGACCCGTCGTTTCCTTCACCAGCGGCGTGACGTGCAGCGGCGGATTGGCTTTTTTGGCATAGAAGCCGGCCATGGGCCCCCACAACACGCCGGCATCGATCTCGCCCTTGGCAAGATCACTGATCATCGCCTCCGCCGAGGAATCGATGCGCGTGTCGATCATCAATGGATACGGTTTTGCATTCGCCATCAGGCCGGCCGCGGCCATATTGGTGCCGGGCGGTGTGCCGGCGACCACGCCGATATGCTTGCCCTTCAGCCGCTCGTCCTCGAGCGTAGTCACATCGTCGAGGCCGCTGCCTTGCTTCGCGATCAATGCGTAGGCCGTGCGATAATAAGGATTGGTGCCCTGGGCCAGCTCGTCGCCCTGTGGAAAGCCCATGATGACGTCGCAGCGGTGCGAGCCGAGCGTCATGCGCACGAAGCCGGTCGCCTGCGGAAAATAGGTGAACTCAAGCTTCTTTTGCAGCTTCTGGGCAAAGAGTTCGGCGAGCTTGTTCTCAAAGCCTTCGCCCTTCTCGTTGGAGAACGGCAGATTCCGCGGGTCGGCACAGACGCGCAGGACCTTGGGATCGATCAATTCGATCGAGAGATCGCCGCTTTCGTTGGTCTGCGCGCGAGCGGCACCATGCCCGATCGCCATCGCGGCAATCGCAAGCAGCGCCGGCAACCAGCGGCGATATCGTCCGGCACCCGCCATCGCGTTTCCTCCTCTTTCTTGTTTGGGGCTAGA
>NZ_PSRR01000002.1 GCF_004296405.1 Bradyrhizobium sp. Leo170 | reverse complement strand
CTAGGGAATAAGACGCAACCAACGGATTCTGCATGTCAAAACCGGGCGCCAAATCGCTTCCACATTTGAGCGTTCGCATCGATCTCGATAGCGACGAGAGGATCGGGCCCGGCAAGATCCAGTTGCTCGAGCATATCCGCGATTGCGGGTCGATTTCGGCCGCCGGCCGCGCCATGGAGATGTCCTACAAGCGGGCGTGGGACCTGGTCGACGAGATCAACCGCATCTGTCGGCACCCGGCGGTCGAGCGGCAGACCGGCGGCAAGAATGGCGGCGGCGCGGTGCTGACGCCGTTCGGCCTCACTCTGGTCGCTCGCTACCGCAAGATCGAGCGCGATGCGGCAAGCGCGGCGCGCAAGGAACTGGTGGCGTTGCAGACTGATATCTCCCGCAAGGCGTGATGCCGTCGTCAGTTTGCGCGCAGCGTCACACTTGGCTGCGGTTCGGCTGCGATCGCCTCCCCCAACGGGCTCTGCTGCTCGCGGAGGACGGAGAAGCAGACGCTGAACCCATCCACTGTCCGCAGCGTCACCATGCGCACGCTCGGATCGCTCGATTGCTCGACCATCCAGGAATCCAGCGGATAGGCGTAGCGCAGGCTGCCGTCGCCGTAGCGGCGCTGCAGCGCCTTGTCGAGCAATCCGGGCAAGGTCATCACCAGGGTGCCGACCTGGTTGAGCGAAAGCCTCAGGGTCGCGGGGTTGCCGGCGGAATCGACGAAGCCAAGCGAAACGGCGCCGTCGGCGGCGACTTCGCACGTCGTCAGGGCCTGCGGGTCGATCTGCATCATAGGCTCCGAACAAATATACGTTATATTCGTAAGGATATATCGATGCGATCCCGGTCGTCCAGCCCGTCTTTTTTGACCCGCAGCGCCGCATCCCGGGTATGGCCGGAAACCGCCGGGACGTGATATAGTGACGGATATAACGGAGCCCGGGCCGGGGCCCGTCGCCAATGGAGATGAGGCCCGCCATGTTCGACTCCCAATGCGATCTTGCTGCGCTCGTGTACGAGCAGCATCAGGACCCCGACGAGATCCTGCGCGATTTCGCGGCCAGCCTGAACAGAGCCGGATATCGCGCCGTCGGGATTGTGCAGCTCGGCCATCACTGCCTCGATGCCGGCCTGTCCGCCATGCTGGTCCATAGCGGCGAAGAGCTGCAGCTATTCCAGAACCTCGGCAATTGCTCGGCCGGCTGCCGGCTCGACGTCGGCCAGTTGCTCGACGCTGGCGAGCGGATCGCGGCGGCGATCGATCGCGGCGCGGACGTGCTGATCCTCAACCGCTTCGGTCGGCAGGAATGTGAGGGCAAAGGCCTTTGCTACCTGGTCGAGCGTGCGCTCAGCGCGGATATCCCGGTCGTGATCGCCGTGCCCAGCCACCGCTTTGCCCATTGGATCAAGTTCGCCGACGGCATGAGCGTCCGCCTCCGCTGCGACCGCGATGCACTGGAGGCGTGGTGGAGCCGCGTCTCGGCCCAATATCCGAGGCCGATGGCTGCCGAACACCAGACGGTTTGCGAAGTGTTGAAATGATGTCAGCGCAGAAAGGAGCTTGGCCTACGGCGCTTGCGCAAGATGCTGCACGAAGAGGGTAGGGACGTTGCACGTTCCATCGCGGAGCGTGAAGACGCGCGTTCCCGGTTTCGCGCCCGCCTTGACATCGGACACGTTGCGGCCGGTACGCAGCAGCCGCTCGCGCGCGGCGTCGGCATCGTCGACCGACCAGGCGATGCCCCAGAGGCGGTCCGCCTTGCGCGCCTCGCCTTCGTCCGGACGGTGGACGATCTCGATCAGCATGTCGCCACAGGCAAATTGCATCAACCGGCTTTTGCTCTTCGCGTCGGTGCGGTCGAAGATCAGCTCTAACCCGAGGCGCGCGCCGTAGAGCGCCACCGCGCGCTCCGGCTCGTCGGTTGCAACCACCACCAGGTCCATCCTGCGAACCGTGGCCGGCCCTGTCGCCGCAGAGCGAGCTGCTTTGGATAGAAGCTTACTGAAGCGGATCGGTACGCCGTGCGACCGTTCGGCCGGCAAGCCGCTGCGTCTCCAGGAGAGTGTCGTGCCGGTCGCAAGATGACTGCAGGTGATGTCGGCGACCTCGTCCGGCTGAAGCGAGATACGTCGCAATCGCCGATAGCTCTTTTCGATATCGTCGACCTCGAACTCTAGACACCACAGGCCTTCGCCGCTCTCGGCAAGGGCGGCACGGACGCGCGCGCCAAGCGCGCCTTCGCTGTTGGGAGCCATGACCCGAAGCGTGGCGTTGTCCAGAATGAAGAACGCGCTTTCGACGCCATCGGTTCTGGAGCGAAACGCCGGTTCTCTCGCGAGCACCTCGCGATAGGCGGCAATGCCGGTGTCGAGATCGTGAACCAGGACGCTGGTATGGTCGAGGGTCGTGATCATGAGGGACGCTCCGGAAGAGGCCGGCTCCGCTGCAAAGTGCATCGAGCTTCGGCGCGCAGCAGCATATTGGATGACCCCAAGAATTGACAGTTCATTTTTGGAACTGTATGAGGAGGACCAGCCAGGGCATGGCTACAGGTCGCCTGTACGTGACGGGCGGAGAATAACGGATGCTCGGGAGGAGAGGCCGGTGGGAAATCCCCTGAAGGTTGAATTCCATTTCGATTTCGGCAGCCCGAACGCCTATCTGGCGGAACTTGTCATCCCCTCGATCGAACAGCGCACCGGCGTGAAGTTCGACTATGTGCCGGTCTTGCTCGGCGGAATTTTCAAGGCGACCGGCAACATGTCGCCGGCCGACTCGCTGCGCGGCATCAAGAACAAGCCGGAATACATGGCGCTGGAAACCGAGCGCTTCATCCGCCGCCACAACATCACGACCTATCGTCCGAACCCGTTCTTCCCGGTCATCACCCTGATGCTGATGCGCGGCGCGGTCGCTGCGCAATTCGAAGGCGTGTTCGAGCCCTACGTCCGTGCGGCCTTCCATCACATGTGGGAAGAGCCGAAGAAGATGGATGACGTCGAAGTGGTTCGCGCCGCGCTCAAATCTTCCGGCCTGGACGCCGACAGGTTGATCGCACGGGCGCAGCAGGACGACGTCAAGAAGCGGCTGATCGAGCTGACGGTCGACGCGGTCAACCGCGGCGCTTTCGGCTCACCGACGTTCTTCGTCGGCAAGGAGATGTTCTTCGGCAAGGATCAGCTTCGCGACGTCGAGGAATCCATCGTCGAGCAGACAAGGCAGTTGGCGAAGAGCGCGTGAGCGCCGGACCGCGGCGGCCGGAGATCGTCGAACAAATAAGGAGAACGTGATGCCGGGCCCACTCAATGGCGTACGCGTACTGGATCTCACCGGCGTGGTATCGGGACCGTTCGCCACCATGTTCCTCGCCGACCAGGGCGCCGATGTTCTCAAGATCGAGCCGATCGGCGGCGACATCACCCGCCGCAGCCGCGCCACCATCGACAAGTCCGGCGAATTCTCGGCGCTGTTCATTTCCTCCAACCGCGGCAAGCGCTCGCTCGCAATCGACGTCAAGAGCGAGGCCGGCCGCGAGGTGCTGGCCAAGCTCGTCGCGCAAGCCGACGTGCTGGTGCAGAATTTCCGGCCCGGCACCATGGAGCGCCTCGGCCTTGGCGCGGATGAGCTGCGCCAGCGTCATCCGCGCTTGATCTATGTCTCGATCAGCGGCGTCGGCGAGACCGGGCCCTATGTGAAGAAGCGGGTGTACGATCCGATCATCCAGGGATTGTCGGGATTCGCCGACATCCAGTCCCAGCCGGTCACCAACCGTCCGCAGATGATCCGCACCATCGTCTGCGACAAGACCACCGCTGTCATGACCGCGCAGGCAGTCGCTGCTGCGCTCTATGCGCGCGAGAAGACCGGGCAGGGCGATCACATCCGGGTCGCGATGCTGGATGCGATGATCTCCTATCTCTGGCCGGAAGGCATGATGCAGTACACAGTGGTCGGCACCGAGGAGACCTCTGCCGATCCCAACGACCGGCCGGATCTCGTGTTCAAGACCAGCGACGGCTACATCACCGCCGGCACGATCTCGGATTCGGAATGGCAGGGTTTTTCCCGCGCCACCGGCGATCCCGAGCTTGCCAAGGATCCGCGCTTTGCGACGCCCTCCGCGCGCTCGGTGAATGCGACGGCGCGGATCAACAAGATGGCCGAATATATCGCGCAGCACACCACGGCCGAATGGCTGGAGCGGCTCGATGCGGCCGATGTTCCCTGCGCCCCGATCCTGCGCCGCGGCGAGATCATCCACAACGAGCAGGTGGTGGCGCGCGAGATCATCACCGAGTTCGAGCAGCCCAAGGTCGGACGCGTGCGGCAGCCAAAACCGGCGGCGCGCTTTGAAGTCAACGAGGCGTCGATCGGCGGACCGGCGCCGCGCGTCGGCGAGCACTCGCGCGAGGTGCTGCGCGAGCTCGGCTATGACGATGCCGCGATCGAGCGGATGGTCAGCGAGAAGGCCGTGCGGGTGGCGGTGTAAGCGCGCAATCAATAAGCAACGAGTGGGGCGCTCTCTTTCCCTCTCCCCGTTCTTCACGGGGAGAGGGCAGGGTGAGGGGCTGCCTCCGCGATCATATCTCTCACCGTATTCGCGGAGAGAGCCCCTCACCCCAACCCTCTCCCCGTAAAGGACGGGGAGAGGGAGAACTGCTGCCTCGCGCTTGGCTGCTCACGTCTTCGGCGGCGTGATTGGGGCGAGCGGTTTGTTTGCGGCCTGGCCGCACTGATAGGCTTCCCGCTGGTGCATGCGCTCGAGATAGGGATGGGCGTGGTCGCAGATGCCGACGCCGTAGGCGATCGCCCAGTCGAGGCAGGTGGTGAGCAAGATGTCGGCGCTGGTGAATCGATCGCCCATCAGGAATTGGCGGCCGTCGGCGAGCGCGACCTCGACGTGGCGCGATTGCTGACGGAAATATTCCGCGGCCTGGGCCACGACATCGGGCGCGACGCCGTAGATGTGTCCGAGCGCGTCGGCCTTGTGTCGGCGCATGACATAGAGGCTCGTCGAATCGAGCTCGGCAACGATGAAGAAGCACCATTCGAGCCAGGCGGCGTAGTCGCGCTGGCTCTCCGGAATCAACGAGCGCTCCGGTGTCGAATAGGTCCGCGACAGATAGGCGACGATCGCCGCGCTCTCGCCGATACAGAAATCGCCGTCCTGCAGCAGCGGAATCTTCTGCCGCGGATTGAGCACGGTATATTCCTGGGTCTTGGTCTCGCCCGTGCGGGGGCCGATCGGCCGCGTCTTGTAGGCGAGGCCAAGCTCGTGCATGGCCCAGTGCGGTCGTATCGTCCGGCTCGTGCCCACACCCCAGAGGGTCAGCTCCGGCGCGGCCATCTCACCATTTCTC
Source organism: Bradyrhizobium sp. Leo170 (assembly GCF_004296405.1). Classification (GTDB taxonomy): domain Bacteria; phylum Pseudomonadota; class Alphaproteobacteria; order Rhizobiales; family Xanthobacteraceae; genus Bradyrhizobium. Next base: position 85,837 of record NZ_PSRR01000002.1, on the reverse strand, counting down.
CACCGCGGGACGCAGATCGAGCTCGTGCGTCCAGCCGTCCCGCGTCTGCTGATGCGCGAACCAATAGGCTTCCGCGATCGACGACGTCTTGGTCAGGCTGTCCTGTGGAATCGCGCTCGCCTCGATGCCGCGGGCTTTCATGCGCTCATGGATGGCCGGGCTGTCGACGCCGGCGTCAATGATGAGGTGCACGACATGGACGTTCTTCGGACCGAGCTCGCGCGCCATCGCTTGCGCGACCGCGCGCAGTGCGAACTTTGCCGATGAGAACGCAGCAAAACCAGTTCCGCCGCGGATGCTCGCGGTCGCGCCGGTGAAGAAGATGGTGCCGCGGCCGCGCGGCACCATGTGGCGCGCGGCCTCGCGGCCGACCAGGAACCCGGCGTAGCAGGCCAGCTCCCAGGCCTTGAAGAACAGCTTTTCGGTGGTCTCGAGCAGCGGGTTGTTGACGTTCGAACCGGCGTTGAAGAGGCAGACTTCGATCGGGCCGATCTCTTTCTCGACGCGGGCGAACAGATCCTGGACTTCCGCTTCCTGCCGGGCGTCAACGCTGAGCGCGTGGACCTCATGGCCGGCGGCCTTCAATTCGTCGAGCAGGTCCTGCGATTTGGCGGCATCGCGGCGGCAGATGCAGACGGTGTAGCCGCCCTTTGCGAAACGCCGCGCCACGGCGGCCCCGATCGCGTCGCCCGCGCCGACCAATATCGCTACCCCGCGGCGTTCTGTCATCCTGGTTTCTCCCACATAGTTCTTATTTGGTACCGAATTAATAGAGAGCGGTGAGGACGATGTAAATGGAGTTATTTGAGCTGGTACAGCTATTCAGCCTTCAAATTCACATCATTCCGCCGTGAGCCGCTTACTCGCGAATAATTGCGATTGACGAGTTCTAAAAAAGAACGTTAGATGCGGCGAGTGATGAAGTCGCCTCGCGAGCGGCTCGATATCTGTCGGGAGGTCTGAGGTGGCGAATTTGGCAGGGACACTTGGCATCCGCGAAGCCGCAGGCTCGGCGCCGCGCGCTACGGCACGAAGATCCGTCCACCTCGGCGAAACCCGGTAGGAGCGTCGTCCGATGGAGCTGGTGCTTACTCGTGAAGAAGCAGCGTTTCGCGACGAGGTGCGCGCCTTCATCGCGGAAAACTATCCGGCGGAGATGCGCGTTCCTAATCCGGACACCGACCTCACCAAGGAGCAGATGCTGCTCTGGCATCGCATCCTCCACAAGAAGGGCTGGATCGCGCCGCTCTGGCCCAAGGAATATGGCGGCCCCGGCTGGTCGATCACCAAGCGCTTCATCTTCGAGCGGGAGACCACGCGCGCCGGCACACTGCCGCCGCTCGCGTTCAGCGTCACCATGGTGGGCCCGGTCATCTACACCTTCGGCAATGAGACGCAGAAGAAGAAGTTCCTGCCGCGCATCCTGTCCGGCGAGGATTGGTGGTGCCAGGGCTATTCGGAGCCGGGCTCAGGCTCCGATCTTGCTTCGGTCCGTACCAAGGCGGTGCGCGACGGCGACCACTATATCGTGAACGGCCACAAGACCTGGACCACGCTCGCACAGCATGCCGACTGGATCTTCTGCCTGGTGCGCACCGACCCGAGCGCGAAACCGCAATCCGGCATCTCGTTCCTCTTGATCGACATGAAGTCGCCGGGCGTCACCGTGCGCCCGATCATCACGATCGACGGCAGTCATGAGGTGAACGACGTTTTTCTCGAGAACGTCCGCGTGCCCGCCGCCAATCTGATCGGGGAGGAGAACAAGGGCTGGACCTACGCGAAATTCCTGCTTGGCAATGAGCGCACCAGCATGGCCGGTATCGGCCGCTCGACGCGCTATCTCGATCGGCTCAAGCAGATCGTGAAGGCGGAGATTCCCGAAGACGATCCGGCCCACCTCGAATTCGTCAGGGACATCGCCCGCATCGAGCTCGACGTGCTGGCGCTGGAGGCGACCGAGCTTCGTATCGTAGCCCAAATGGCGCGCGGCATCGATCCCGGTCCGGCGGCGTCGCTGTTCAAGATCAGGGGCACCGAGATCTTCCAGGACATCACCGAGCTGACACACCGCGCGATCGGCAATTACGGGCTCGCGATCCGCGAGCATCCCGTGAGCGCCAATCATTTCATGCCGGGCCCGGACTACGGGCACACCGCCTCGGAAAAATATCTCAACTCGCGCAAGCTCTCGATCTACGGCGGCTCGAACGAGATCCAGCGCAACATCATCGCTAAGGCCGTACTCGGACTCTAGCTTCGCAGGGAGCCATCGGAATGGACATCCAGTTCACGGAAGAGCAGGAGCTGTTACGGTCCAGCGTGCAGCGCCTGTTGCGCGATCAGTATGATTTCGATGCACGCCGCAAGATCGTCGCGAGCGAGGAGGGCTGGAGCCGCAAACATTGGTCGTCCTTCGCCGAGCTCGGCCTGCTCGCCGCGCCGTTCTCCGAGGAGGTCGGAGGGCTCGGTGGCGGGCCGCTGGCCACCATGATCATGATGCAGGAGTTCGGCAGGCACCTTCTGGTCGAGCCGTTCTTCGAGACCGTCGTCCTTGCCGGCGGCCTGATCGAAGATTTCGGCTCGGCGGCTCAGCAGGCCACGTATCTCCCTGATATCATGTCCGGAGAGAAGGTCTGGGCACTGGCCTGGTCCGAAGGCCGCTCGCGTTACGATCTCGGCCATGTCTCTACCATCGCTCGCCGTGAGGGTGGAAGCTACGTGCTCAGCGGCACCAAGGCAGCGGTCGTGGCTGCGCCCTGGGCCGACAGTCTGATCGTCTCCGCTCGCACCTCGGGAGAGCGGGGCGATCGCAACGGCGTCAGCCTGTTCGTTGTCGATCGCCATTCTCCGAATCTTCATCTGCAAGGTTTCAGGACCATCGATGGCCGGCGCGCCGCCGAGGTCGCGCTGATGAACGTTTCCGTGCCGGCGAGCCAGATGCTGGGACGGGAGGGCGAGGGCGTTGCCGCACTCGAAGCCTGCCGTGACAGCGCCATCGGCGCACTCTGCGCGGAGACCATCGGCGCGATGGGTGAACTGAATGCGGCGACTCTCGAATACAGCAAGACGCGAAAGCAGTTCGGCGCGACGCTCGGCTCGTTCCAAGTGCTGCAGCACCGGATGGTCGACATGTTCATCGCGCATCAGGAGGCGCTGTCCCTGATGCAGCATCTCAATCTCAGCCTTGCATCGAAGGACGAAGGGGTATCGCGGCTTGCTTCCGGTGCCAAGTCGAAGATCGGCTATGCCGCCAAGTTCGTGGCCGACCAGGCGGTGCAAGTCCACGGCGGCATGGGCATGACCGACGAGCTCAATGTCGGCCATTACTTCAAGCGGATTTCATCCATCAACATCCAGTTCGGCGATCCCGCCTTTCATGTCCTGCGCTATGCGCAGCTCGACGCGGCAGCCTGACGAGAAGAGGAAAGCACATGCGAGATGCAGTGATCGTATCGACGGCGCGTACCGGCGTCGGCAAGGCCTATCGCGGCGCACTCAACAACACGGAAGGGCCGACCCTGGCCGGCCACGTGATGGCCGAGGCGGTCAAGCGCGCCGGGATCGAACCCGGCGAGGTCGAGGACGTGGTGATGGGCTGCGCGATGCAGCAGGGCACCATGGTGATGAACGTCGCTCGCAAGGGCGCGATCCGCGCCGGGCTTCCGGTGACGGTCGCCGGCACCACGATCGACCGGCAATGTGCCTCCGGCCTGCAGGCCATCGCGGTCGCGGCGCGCTCGGTAATGCTCGACGGCGTCGAGATCGCGATCGGCGGCGGCATCGAGTCGATCAGCCTGGTGCAGAACGAGCACATGAACAAGTTCCACGCCGTCGACGACGAGCTGATGGCGATGAAGCCGGAAATATACATGTCGATGCTGGAGACGGCCGAAGTGGTCGCCGAGCGCTACAAGATTGGTCGCGAGCAGCAGGACGAATACTCGCTCGAGTGCCAGCGCCGCGTCGGCGCCGCCTTGCAGGGCGGCCGCTTCAGTGACGAGATCGTGCCGATCACGACCAGGATGGCTGTTGTCGATAAGGATACGAAGGAGGTCACCTACAAGGAGGTGACGCTGACCAAGGACGAGGGACCGCGGCCTGATACGACGGCCGAAGCGCTTGCGAAGATCAAGCCGGTGTTCGAGGGCAAGACGATCAGCGCCGGTAACGCCAGCCAGCTTTCGGATGGCGCGTCCGCCTGCGTGATCATGAGTGACAAGGTTGCCGCGCAGAAGGGGCTGAAGCCACTCGGCATCTTCCGCGGCTTCGTTGCTGCTGGCGTCGAGCCGGACGAGATGGGCGTCGGCCCGGTCGCCGCGATCCCGCGGCTATTGAAGCGGCATAACCTGAAGATCGAGGACATCGATCTCTGGGAGCTCAACGAGGCCTATGCGGTGCAGGTGATCTATTGCCGCGACAAGCTCGGCATTGATCCAGAAAAACTCAACGTCAATGGCGGCTCGATCGCGATCGGCCATCCCTACGGTATGACCGGTGCGCGGCTGACCGGCCACATCCTGATTGAGGGGCGGCGGCGCAAGGCGAAATACGGCGTGGTGACCATGTGCATCGGTGGCGGCATGGGCGCCGCGGGATTGTTTGAAATCGTCAACTGATCGGGAAAGCGGGAGAAACTTCGTGAAGACAGCGATCACTGAACTGTTCGGCATCCAGCATCCGATCATCCAGGGCGGCATGCATTATGTCGGCTTTGCCGAGCTCGCCGCCGCGGTGTCGAACGCCGGCGGTCTCGGCATCATCACCGGGTTGACGCAGAAGACGCCGGAATTGCTCGCCAAGGAAATCGCGCGTTGCCGCGACATGACCGACAAGCCGTTCGGCGTCAATCTCACCTTCCTGCCGAGCTTCACCGCGCCGCCTTATCCGGAATATATCGCCGCGATCCGCGAGGGCGGTGTCAAGATCGTGGAGACCGCGGGCCGTAGCCCCGAGCAGTACATGCCGGCGTTGAAGGCCGCCGGCATCAAGGTGATCCACAAATGCACGTCCGTCCGCCATTCGCTGAAGGCCGAGAAGATCGGCTGCGATGCGGTCAGTGTCGACGGCTTCGAGTGCGGCGGTCATCCCGGTGAGGACGATATCCCGAACATGATCCTGCTGCCGCGTGCGGCCGATGAACTGAAGATCCCGTTTGTGGCCTCGGGCGGCATGGCTGACGGGCGTAGCCTCGCCGCGTCGCTCGCGATGGGCGCTGACGGCATCAACATGGGTACGCGCTTTGTCGCCACGAAGGAGGCGCCAGTCCACGACAACGTGAAGCGGGCGCTGGTGGAGGCCACCGAGCTCGACACCCGCCTGGTGATGCGCGCGCTGCGCAACACCGAGCGCGTCCTGAAGAACAAGGGCGTCGATCAGCTTCTCGAGATCGAGCGCGAGAAGGGCGCGAGCATCAAGATCCAGGACATTCACGAGCAGGTCGCGGGCGTCTATCCCAAGGTGATGGTCGACGGCGAGATGGATGCCGGCGCCTGGAGCTGCGGCATGGTGGTCGGACTGATCCATGACATCCCGACGGTGCAGGAACTGATCGACCGCGTCATGACCGAAGCCGAGCAGATCATCCGGACGCGGCTCACCGGCTTCCTCGACGGTGTCGTGGCGGAGGCGCCGGCGCGCGCGGTCGCCTGAGAGGTCTTTGAGGTTTTCGACATGTTGGCTGGTTCGCCTGAGCGGGCGGACCGGGCCGCGGGCGTATGCCTGCATTTCTTTTAAACGATTGGCCTGCGCGTGACGGGCTTTGGAGGGAGGGAAGCATGAAGATGAAATTGAGTGTGGCGGCGGCATGCCTAGCGGCGTCGCTGCTGGCGCTTCCGGCTGACGCCGCCGACGAGCCGGGCGTCAGCGCGACCGAGATCAAGATCGGCGGGATCTTTCCGTTCAGCGGTCCGGCGTCGTCGATCGGTCTCGTCGGCCGCGGCGTGCTCGGCTATGTCCAGATGATCAACGATCGCGGCGGCATCAACGGGCGCAAGATCAACTATATCGCGATGGACGATGCTTACAGTCCGCCAAAGGCGGTCGAGCATGCGCGCAAGCTCGTCGAAAGCGACGAGGTCGCCTTCATCTTCAGCCAGCTCGGGACACCAGGCAATTCGGCGACGGCGAAATATTTGAAGGCGAAAGGCGTTCCTTCGATTGCGATCGTCAGCGGCTCGAGCAAGTTCACCGATGTTGCCGAATTTCCGCTGACAACGACCGGGCTCGTCAGCTATCAGACGGAGGGCCGGATCTATGCGAAGTTCCTTGAGCAGACGCTGCCCGGCAAGAAATACGCGATCCTGTTCCAGAACGACGACCTCGGCAAAGACTATGTCGCCGCGTTCAAGTCGATCTTGAAGAGCGATTTCGACAAGCGCGTCGTCACCGCAGCCTATGAGGTGACGGAGCCGACCATCGATTCCCAGGTGGTCAACCTCAAGAGCTCCGGCGCAGAAGGATTCTTCATTGCGGGCACGCCGAAATTCGCGGCGCAGGCGATCCGCAAGGCGTCCGAGATCGGCTGGAAGGCAACCGTGATCCTCAATTTCCCGTCGGGCTCGATCGGAGGTACGTTGAAGCCGGCCGGACTTGAGAATTCGAAGGGCGTCATTGTCGGCACCATCAACAAGGACCCGACCGATGGGCGATGGGACGATGACGAGGGCGTGAAGGCCTATCGCGCGTTCTTCGAGAAGTACCTGCCCGGCGCCGACATCCAGAACACCAGCTATCTCACCGGCTATATGCAGGGCATGATCCTGGAGCAGATCCTGAAGCAGTGCGGCGATGACCTGTCGCGCAAGAACATCATCAAGCAGGCGAAATCTCTGAAAGACTTTGTGGTCCCGACAGCGTCGCCCGGCATCAAGGCCAATACGTCTGACAGCAACAACATGGTCTGGACGCAGTTGCAGATGCAGCGTTGGAGCGGCACCAATTGGGAACCGTTCGGCGCGATCCTGGATGCGAATTCGGAATGATCTCGCTTTCTCCTGTGAGTGCGGTGAGGAATTGTAGGGTGGGCAAAGCGAAGCGTGCCCACCGTCCACGTTCGGTGCAAGGAAGGTGGGCACGCTGCGCTTTGCCCACCCTACGGCGCCGGTGCGTCTCTTACTGGCCGTGAAATACCGGCTTGCGCTTCTCAACGAAGGCGCGCACGGCTTCGTTGTGGTCGTTCGTGCGCGCCGCGCGGACCATATGCTCGGCTTCCAAATCCATCGAGGTCAGAAGGTCGGACGCAAGGGCGTGGTCGAGATTGTCCTTGATGTAGCCAAGCGCGATCGGCGGCCCATCGGCGAGTTGCTGTGCCAGTTCCAGCGCGGTCGATCGGAGCTGATCGTCAGGGACGACGCGGTTGACCAGTCCGAACGCTTCGCAACGCCTAGCGTCGAGACGTTCCGACAGGAACATCAATTCGCGCGCGCGGGCCGTTCCCGCCAGCCGCGTCAGCAGCCAGGCGACGCCGTAATCGCCGGACAGGCCGATGCGGGCGTAGCCGGTCGCCATGATGGCGGATTCGGCTGCGATCCGGATGTCGCAGGCAAGCGCGATCGCGAGGCCTGCGCCTGCAGCAGGGCCGGGAAGGGCGGCGACGGTGGGTTTGCGGACGGCCACCAGCACGCCGGTAAGCGTGCGCTGCCTCTCCTGGAGAATAGCGACACGCTCCTCCAGCGTCCGTTCGGGCCGGGCAATGCCGCTGCCCATGCCCTTGACGTCACCGCCGGCGCAAAAGGCATTGCCCGCGCCCGTGATCAGGAGGGCGCCAATCTTGGGATCGTCGCCCAGGCTCTTGATCATGCGCCGCAAAGCCGGGGTGAGATTGTCCGAGAGCGCGTTGCGTGCCTCAGGCCGATTCAGCGTCAGGATGGCGACGCGCCCGTCGATCTGGCACAGCAATTCGCCGGTTCCGGTTTCAACCTCGGTCAGATCCTCCGACATGGCAAATGCCCTCACGATTATATTTCGATCATAATATGATAGGGCGAGCCGTGCTGCAATAGAGTGTCAAGTCACTTTGACTCCGCCATGTCATTCCATCCGCGCGCTTGCACCGGTTCCGGATTTGAATACGATCCTGCGATGCCCTTTGGATGGGCATGCACGAAGCGCGGAGAATACAGATGGAATACCGGCGCCTGGGAAAGTCAGGGTTTAGCGTGCCTGCGCTCAGCTTCGGGACCGGCACCTTCGGCGGCGTCGGTCGCTTGGCCCCGTGGGGCAATACCGATGCGACCGAAGCGCGGCGGCTGGTCGACATCTGCCTCGATGCCGGCGTGTCGATGTTCGACACCGCTGATGTCTACTCCATGGGCGAATCCGAACGCGTGCTCGGCCAGGCGATCAAGGGGCGGCGCGACAAGCTGCTGATCTCGACCAAGGCGAGCTTCCGTATCGGCGAAGGACCGAACGATATCGGCTCGTCCCGTCAGCATCTGCTTGCGGCAGTCGACGGTTCGCTGAGCCGATTGGGGACCGATTATATCGACCTGTTCCAGCTGCATGGCTTCGATGCGCTCACGCCGCCCGAAGAGGTGCTCGCAACGCTCGATGTGCTCGTGCGTTCCGGCAAGATCCGCTATGTCGGGGTCTCGAATTTTTCCGGCTGGCACCTCATGAAGGCGCTTTCGGTTGCCGACAAATACGGTTTCCCGCGCTACGTCGCCAACCAGACCTATTATTCGCTGATCGGGCGCGATTATGAGTGGGAGTTGATGCCGCTCTGCCTCGACCAGGGTCTCGGCGCGGTGGTGTGGTCGCCGCTTGGCTGGGGCAGGCTCACTGGCAAGATCCGGCGCGACCAGCCGCGGCCGGAGGTCAGCCGGTTGCCGCAGACGTCTTCCTTCGGACCGCCGGTGCCGGATGAGCACCTCTATCGCGTCGTGGATGCGATCGACGAGATCGCCAAGGAAACCGGCAAGAGCGTATCGCAGATCGCGCTGAACTGGCTGTTGCAGCGACCGACCGTCGCCACGCTGATCGTCGGCGCGCGCAACGAGGCGCAACTGCGCGAGAACCTCGGCGCGATCGGATGGGCGCTGACCAAGGAGCAGGTCGCCAAGCTCGACGAAGTCAGCAAGGTGACGCTGCCTTATCCCTATTGGCACCAACGCTCGACCTTCATCGACCGTAATCCGCCGGCGGTGTAAGACGGGTGAGCGGGGTCGCGCGTGCGACGTCACCCCGCGACATGATCACGTCCAGCGCCGCAGGATGATGCTGGCGTTGACGCCGCCGAAGCCGAACCCGTTCGAGATCGCGTGCTCGATGGCCATCGGCCTGGCTGCTCTGGCGACGAGATCGATGCCTATAGCCGCATCGTCAGGATTCTCCAGATTGAGGGTGGGCGGCGCCACCTGGTCGCGGAGAGCGAGGACGGTGAAGATCGCTTCCAAGCCTCCGGCCGCGCCGAGCAGATGTCCCGTCGCCGATTTGGTTGCGCTCACTGCGAGCTTGCCCTCGCGCCCGAACACCGACTTGATGGCTTCGATCTCGGAGTGATCGCCGGCGGGCGTCGAAGTCGAGTGCGCATTGAGGTGCTGGACCTGGCTGGGCTCAAGTCGCGCCTGACGCAAGGCGAGTTCCATGGCGCGGCGTGCGCCGTCGCCGTCCTCGGGGCCCGAGGTGATGTGGTGGGCATCCGCGGTCGTGCCATAGCCGATGATTTCGGCAATAGGCCTCGCGCCGCGCTGTAGCGCATGATCGAGTTCCTCAATGACCAGCATGCCAGCGCCTTCGCCCATCACGAAGCCGTCGCGGTCGCGATCGAAGGGGCGGGATGCGCGCTCGGGCGTTTCGTTGAAATCGGTCGACAGCGCCCGCGCCGCCGCAAAACCGCCGAGGCTCACGAGGTCGATACAGGCTTCCGCGCCGCCGCATACGGCGACATCGGCTTCACCCGACCGGATCAGGCGCGCGGCATCGCCGATCGCCTGCACGCTTGCGGCACAAGCCGTGACGGGCGCGCCGATCGGACCCTTGAAACCATAGCGGATCGAGATGTGGCCGGCCGCGAGATTGGCGAGGAACGACGGCACGGTGAACGGCGACAAGCGCCGAACGCCGCGCTGATCGGTGGTACGCACCGCTTCGACGATCGCCGGGAATCCACCGATGCCAGATGCAATGACGGTCGCCGTCCGCTCCATCGCGTGGGCATCGGCAGGCGTCCATGCAGCCTGCGCAATCGCGTCGGCCGCGGCGACCAGCGCGAACAGGATGAAACGGTCCATCTTGCGCTGGTCCTTGGGCGGTGCGCCGAGATCGGGATCGAAGCCGCCTTCGACATCATCGGCCATGGTGGGCACGATCCCCGCGACCCGCGCCGGCAGCGCGGCCGCCCATGCCGGCAGGGCACGAAGCCCCGATCGTCCGGCAAGCAGCCGCGACCATGCGAGCTCGACGCCGCAACCGAGCGGCGACACCAATCCCATTCCCGTAACGACGATGCGGCGCATCACAACAACACCCTATGCTCTTGACCCTGCGAGAACGGTCCGTTCCCAATCGGAACTTGTGTGCTCACAAATGGAAAGTCGAGTGGGCGGCGCGCAATTTCATGCTTGACTTGCGTCGCGTCCTTCGCGGTGACAGGGATGCATGTCGATCGGCAACACGCCTCCGTCAAGCGCCCGCGTGCTTCTCATGTTGAGAGGCATTCCAGGGTGGAAAGGGGTCGTCGAGGCTGCGCCAATCGTTCGGATCGAACCCATTTTCGCAAGGGGTGAGGCAGGCATCGAGCGAGGCGCGGATCTGTGCTTCATCCATGCCTGAGCCGATGAAGACGAGTTCCTGGCGGCGATCGCCCCAGTCGTCATCCCAATGGCTATTAATCTGCTCCTGAAATTGCTGATGGCTGGGCCATGCCGGCTTCGGAACGGTTGCCCACCAGAAGCCCATCGGCTCGCACCGACGCTGAATCCCGGCCACGGACAGCACACCTACCCAATCCGGACGGGTGGCAAGCCAGAAATGGCCCTTGGCGCGAATGACGCCCGGCCAGGGTTGGTCGAGAAAAGATCGGAAGCCGACGGGATCGAACGGGCGCCTCGCCCGGTACACGAAGCTTGATATTCCGTACTCGTCGGTCTCCGGCACGTGAGCGTCAGGGTTGTACAGCTCCTTGTGCCAGAGCGGATGGGTCGCAGCTCTCGCTTCATTGAAGAGACCGGTGCCAAGCAGCGCCTTGGGAGGAATCTTGCCGAAATCGGCTTCGATCTGGCGCGCATCCGGATTGAGTGCCGCAATGATCTTCCGGAGCGACGCGCGCGTCGTGTCCGCCACTTCCGAGATCTTGTTGATCACCACAACGTCGGAAAATTCGATCTGCTCAACCAGGAGATCGATAAGCGTGCGCTGATCGTTTCTGTCGCGCATCTCGCCGCGCTCGCGGAGCAGTTGACGGCTGCCATAGTCGGCGAGCATGCTCGTCGCATCCACGACCGTAACCATTGTGTCGAGCCGCGCGACATCGGAAAGCGAGACGCCGCCCTCGTCGCGAAAACAGAACGTTGCCGCGATAGGAAGCGGCTCGGCGATTCCGGTTCCTTCGATCAGCAGATAATCGAAGCGCCGTTGTTCGGCCAGTCGCCTGACCTCCAGCAGTAGATCGTCGCGGAGCGTGCAGCAGATGCAGCCGTTGCTGAGCTCGACGAGGCTCTCGGTCGTGTGCGACAGGTCGGCGCCGCCATTGCGGATGAGGCTTGCGTCGATGTTCAGTTGACTCATGTCGTTGACGATGACCGCGACCCGAAGACCGTCGCGGTTCATCAACAGATGATCGAGCAGCGTTGTCTTGCCTGCGCCGAGAAATCCGCTCAGCACGGTCACAGGCAACAAATCTCTCCCGTCCGCTCCCATGCAACCCTAGCCGACCAGTTGGGGTTGGAACACAACGTCGGCCCAGTAATTGGCGGAGTTGAACGTATTGGTCGGGAACAGACCGGTCGTGCTGTTGCCGCCATAGCCATAGACGCCGTTGCCGCCGGCGCTCGCGCTCGAGGGCGCCGTCAGCGGCCCGCTGGTGACGGGAGAACTGAAGCCGCCGCCGCTCGCCACATACGCGCCGGTGGTGTGATAGGATGCGATGTAAGTCGTGTTGGCGTTGATCGAGACGGGCGTCGGAAGCTGAACCGTCTGCCAGCCGCTCGCCGTCGTGTTGGTAAAGGTGGCAGTCGCGAGCCTGGTGCCGGTGGCGCTCCAGAGGTCGACGACATCAGGGCCGGTGTCGTTGGCGCTGCGGTAGAATTTGAGCGCAGTAATCTGGCCGGCGACCGAAGAGGTGAACTTCACCCCAAGTTCAACCTGCTGGCCGTCATTGAAATTCCCCGCTGGCGTGCTGGATGCGCTGAACAGGCTGACCGGTGCAGGCGGGGGCGTGGTGGACACGGCGATATTGAAAGTCTCGCTGGTGGCAGCGCCCGCAAGATCGGTAGCTGTCACCTTGATGCTGGCGGTGCCGACATTGGCGGCCGCCGGCGTGCCGCTGAAGCTGCGTGTGGACGCGTTGAATGAGAGCCAGGTGGGCAGGGCGGTGCCATCGGCGGACGTGGCCGCATAGGTCAGGGTGTCGCCGGCGTCGACGTCAGTGAAGGTGTTGGCGGGCAGCACCAGCGAGAACGACGAGCCGACGGTCGCGTTCTGGTTGGCGGTCTGGGTCGCGAGCACCGGTGCGTCATCAGCGCCGTGAATGGTGATGGTGAGCGTGGTGGTCGAGGTGAGGCCGGCGGTGTCACGCATGGTGTAGCTGAAGGTGTCGGTCACCGTGTTCGTCGACAGCCGCAACGCCTGCACGGCGGAATCATTCTCGTTGATGGTATAGGTGAACGTACCGTTGGCGCTGAGTACGAGGCTGCCGTGCGCGCCGGCGAGCGCGGTGCCGAGCGTGCCCGCTGTCGCACCAAAACTGACCGCGGTGACGGTCTTGGTGTCGCCGGTGTCAGGATCGGTATCGTTGGTGAGGACGTTGCCGGTGGCAGGCGAGCCGCCTGAACCGTTGGCGACGCCACCTTTCTCGGTCGCGTTGGCGACGTCAGCGACAGCCGTCGGCGCGGTGTCCGATGGGCCGCCCGACACTGCGATATTGAAGGTCTCGCTGGTGGCGGCGCCCGCAAGGTCGGTAGCTGTCACCTTGATGCTGGCGGTGCCGACATTTGCGGCCGCCGGTGTGCCGCTGAATGTGCGTGTGGATGCGTTGAACGAGAGCCAGGTGGGCAGGGCGGTGCCGTCGGCGGACGTGGCCGCATAGGTCAGGGTGTCGCCGGCGTCGACATCGGTGAAGGTGTTGGCAGGCAGCACCAGCGAGAACGACGAGCCGACGGTCGCGTTCTGGTTGGCGGTCTGGGTCGCGAGCACCGGTGCGTCATCAGCGCCGTGAATGGTGATGGTGAGCGTGGTGGCCGAGGTGAGGCCGGCGGTGTCACGCATGGTGTAGCTGAAGCTGTCGGTCACCGTGTTCGTTGACAGCCGCAACGCCTGCACGGCGGAATCATTCTCGTTGATGGTATAGGTGAACGTACCGTTGGCATTGAGCACGAGGCTGCCGTGCGCTCCGGCGAGCGCGGTGCCGAGCGTGCCCGCTGTCGCACCAAAGCTGACCGCGGTGACGGTCTTGGTGTCGCCGCTATCGGGGTCGGTGTCGTTGGTGAGGACGTTGCCGGTGGCGGGCGAGCCGCCTGAGCCGTTGGCGACGCCGCCTTTCTCAGTGGCGTCGGCGACGTCAGCGACAGCCGTCGGTGCGGTGTTCGACCCGCCACCCGATCCGGACGGAATGAACACGACATCGGCCCAGTAATTGGAGGCGTTCCAGGTACTGGTGGGGAAGATGCCGGTGGTGTTGGTGCCGCCATAGGAGTAGACGCCGTTGCCGGTGGCGATCGCCGTCAGGGGCCCGTTGGTGACGGCGCTTGTGAAGAAGTTGTTGTTCGCAACATAGGCGCCGGTGGTGTGATAGGAGGCGACGTACGTCGTGTTGGCGGTGAGGGTGACGGGCGTCGGCAGTGCAACCGTCTGCCAGCCGCTGGCCGTGGTATTGGTGAAGGTGACTGTTGCCAGATTGACGCCGGTCGCACTCCAGAGGTCGAGAACGTCAGGACCGGTGTCGGTGGCACTGCGGTAGAATCTGAGCGCGGTGATCTGACCAGCCACGGAGGTGGTGAACTTCACGCCGACTTCAAGCGCCGAGCCGTCATGGAAACTGCCGGCCGGTGTGCTCGATGCGCTGAACAGGCTCACCGGCGTTTGCCCTGGTGCAAGCACGGTGAGGCTGACATTGGCGGTAGCCGTGCCGCCGCGGCCGTCCGAAACCGTGTAGGTGAAGCTCGCGTTGCCGGTATAGCCCGCGTCGGGCGTGAAGGTGATGGTGTTGTTTTGCGGATTGCTCTGCACGTTGAGCGTGACGGTCCCGTGGCTGGCTCCGCTCACCGCGGTGATGGTCAGAGGATCACCATTGGCATCGCTGTCATTGCTGATCAGGGACGCGGCGGTAATCGTAACCGCCGTGTTTTGCGTCACGTTCGGCCCGACGTCGTTTGCCGCCACCGGCGGCACGTTGGTGTTACCCGAGGAGGGGTTGAACATGACGTCAACCCAGAAGTTCGTCGCCTGGAACGTGCTCGTCGGAAATAGGCTGGTGCTGCCGTAGGCAAAGACGCCATTGCCGCTGGCGGGCGCGGTCAGCGGTCCGTTGATCACGTCGGCGGTGAAGAAGTTGTTCGTGTTGGAATAGTGGCCGGTCTGGGTGTGATAGGAGACAGTATAGATTTGTCCAGGCGTCAACGTGATCGGAGTGGAGAAGGTCGCACTCTGCCAGCCGCTCGCCGTCTCGTTGGTGAAGGTGACGGTTGCAAGCTTGACGCCGGTGCTTGACCAGATCTCGCCGGTGTGGGTGCCTGTGTCCTGGCTGCTCTTGTAGAACCGCACGCCGGATGCGGTGCCAGCGACCGAGGTCTGAAACCTCACCCCGAGTTCGACGGCGCTCGCGTCCGTGGTGTTCACGACGGCAGGGGTTGCTAACGGTGAGAACAGCGAAACGTAATTCGGTGCCGCGACGGTAACGGTGCGGCCGGTCGAAGGCGTTTCAAGATTGATGCTGTCGTCGACCGCGCGCGAGAGGATGGTGTAGGTGCCGCTGACCTGCGGCGACCAGGAATAGGTCCAGTTCTCGTCGCCGGTGGCCGGATGCCAGGTCGCGCCATTGTCAGTCGAGACTTCGACGCTGGCGATCACGCCGCCCCCGAGATCCGCGGCCGTGCCGGAGATCGTGACAATGGTTCCTGCAGTAACGGATCCGAGCGGGGTGATCGTGGAGGTCGGCGGCGTGTGGTCTGTCGAGGCGGTGGCAGCGACGAGCCCCGATTGAAGCGTGCCCGGCTGAACGCCCATGTCGGCGAGCGTGTTGACCATCGCCTGTTGCGCGCGCGAATCGGTCGGCGTCGACTGCAGGTCGTGATTGTCGCTCAAGGCCCAGGGCCAAAAGACGGTCCCGGCACCGAAGACCAACGCGCCGCTCGCAGCACGATAGAGCGTGAGGCTGTGCGTCGAGATGCCATTGCCGGTCGTGTTGCCGTAATCGAGCAGATAGCTGCTCACCGGCAGGGTCGTCGAGGAGAGCCGCACCAGGCCCGCGGGATCAAACCCGTTGTCAACCGCGTCGTCCCACTCATAGCCGAGATAGTTCTGGACCAGCGACGCGGTCTGACCGGGCTGCAGATTGGCAATACTGGTGTTGCGCCAGAAGCGCAAATTGGCGTCGTCGTACGGGATTTGGATCGACTGCAGGTTGGTACCGACGTCATCGACGTCGAAAAGCTGTCCGGTGAGCGAGTTCTCCGGATTGCCGCCGCCGATCGCCGGCGGGCTGAAACGCGGGTCGCGGAAAGTGCCTGTCCATTGGTCGGTGGGATCGATCGAGGCGTTCGCCCATGTCTCCTTGTAGGAAATCAACGTGCGATAAGCGCTCGCGTCGCTGCTGATGCTGTTGCCCCAGCGGGTGCGCCAGTAAACTTCGTTGCCGCTCCAGAACATCAGGTTGACGCCGGCATCGCGCGCGGCCTCGACATTGGTACGCTGCTGACCTGACCAGTATTCGTCGTGGCCGGCATCGACATAGGCTTTATGGTTGAGCAGCAGACTGCCGAAACGATCGGCGTCAACTCCCGCCATGTAGGAGACATCGTAACCGTTCTGCTCCAGCCAGTAGATGCCTGCGTATTCGGCGCCGAACAGATAATCCTGCGGCCCGGCAAACGTCCCCACGCCACCCCGTGTGTCGATCGGGCGATTGTAGCTTACCGCGTAGGCGCGGCCGGCGCCTTGGCCCGTCGCAGGCCCGTTGCCGCCGTAGAAATTGGCTCCGCCCCATCCATTGTAAGCCTGCCAGGTCTCGTCAGAGGTTTGGAATACGACATCGCTGTGGCTGCTGTCGTCCCGCACGATGAAGGGGATTTGATTCTCGCCAGACGTTCCATCCAGCCGCGTGAGCTTTGCGATATAGACGCCCGACACGGCATCCGCGGGAACGTCCCAACTCGCCGAGACGGACCAGTTGCCGGCGTCGACCAGTCCCGTCGTATTGTCCCGCAAGGGCGCGGGCTGATTCTGCAAGCCGGTATGATCTATCGTCCCGACCTTTCGGGCACCCATGCCTCCATAATATCCGAGGCGGTAGATATCGATCCTGTAGTGCGTCGAATTGGTATTGATCTTGAAGCTGACCGTCGTGCCGTGATTGACGCTGATGTCCGTGGCGAAGCCCTCGATGTTCGAGTCGCCCGCGCCGTCGATGCCCCACTCGCTTTCGGGATTTCCTTGCTTTTGATTTTCGAGGACGATCGGGTTGGTTGATGTCGCAGCAGCCGTGGCGTTCGTTGTGGCAGCAGCCGTGGTGGTCGTTGTCGCGGCGGCCGCTCGGAGGCCGGGTGATGCCGCCGGCGCGACTTGCGGCGTGGCGGTTATGACCGAGCCGCCCAGAATCCCGATCTGGCCGGTCATTGTGGTGCCGCTGGCGGTCTCTCCGCCGCCAGGGAGCTGCGTCCAGTTCGCCACTGGTGCCACATCCTGCGTCGACATGGCGGCGCTTGTGGAACTGCCGATGAGTCCGGCCTTGTCGGTCGGCACGAAATCGGCTCCGGATCCCCCGCTATGCACCATCTGACCAGCCAACTGCGTCCCGTTGGTGTTGCCCTGACTCATCGCCTGGGTTGGGCAATTGATGTAGCCGCACGAACCGCAGCAAAGCGGTGCACTAGCCGGGGTGGCCACTGCGGGGGTCGTGGGGAGCATGGATCCGGTGATACCCGCGGCAACGGCCGGCGAAGGGGTGCCGCCGAGGATCACGACGGGATTTGACGTTGCGGCTTCAGCCGTCGCGGAGACAGAGGTGGGGCTTGTTGCCGCCGACGCAGCGAGTTCGGCCTTCGCCGCTCCAAGGGACAGAGGCGCTATGAGCGCATGGGCGTTCGCCGACGTTTCCGGCGACCGCAGCGCTGCCAAAGACAAGAACCAGTTTTCGTCTCCCGCAATGGATGCTTCGGTTTCCGGTTTCTTCCCGCGCGGGAGGACGCGTTGCCAATTCTGCAATCCGAGAGCGACACGGCTCCAACCAGAAGCTTCCTCAAAAGCCTTCGTCATATCTGTGTCCTCGAGAAAGAGGGGGAATAAGCCTGAAAAAACCGATCGAGGGGGCAGCCGTCGAGATCGGAAAGGCCTCGGAGCGGCGGCTTCAATGTCAGGGGACCGAGCGCCATCGCGGTACCGCGCGGCCGTGCCGATGGGGATCGTGGGACCGCGACAGGGCGCGTGGCGGCTCGAGAGCTCATGCTTCTCGACACGGCACCCGGCCGTGACTGCAGGCTCGTCTTTGCAGTGGTTGCCGCGACCATGGCACTTTCCCGCTAGCCCCAACGCGATAGGTCGGCTATGAAATTAAATAAGGTATTTAATATTATTTTACCCATTAGTCGAGCGGTAAATTTGCCGCAAAAAATCACAATTAAATCAACGTGTATAACGACGTATCCTCAACCTGAGCGGTGTGCGTGTAATACACAAATGCGTTATCCACTCCTATTTTGCGCTGGATTAAATTCGTGAGGGTCCTGCATCATCGAGAATGTTTGGATGCGGACCGATCCATAATTAAATGCTTAATAATAAATTAGACGAAGAAAAATAAATAATATAATAATCCCGGTCTGGGCCTCGAGCCCTCGGGGACGCACAACGCGAACGCGCGGCTTCCCAGCCAAGTTCTGCTTATTGAATTTTGCTGATCCGATTTCAGAGAGATTTAGACCGGGAGCCGTCGATGGATCGTCATGCCGAGTTCAAGCTAGTTTGCGACAATTGCAACTCACTGAGCATTCGGATTGACCTTGCTGAGGGGGCTCCGTCCTCGACCCCGATCCGGTGTGGCCATTGCGATGCGCCCCGGGGCACGTTGGGTAACCTTCGACGCCTTGCCAGCAAATGTGATTCGCTCAAGTCCGACCTGGACAAGGCGTTCTTTCCAGCGAGACGTACCCCTGACGCGCTTGAAGGCGGTGACCTGCGATAGGGTCCGGAGGCGCATTTCCCATCGTTGCCGTCTGTGGGGCTTTCCGGCCAACGGTCATACGTCGTCCGGCTCGCCCGCGTATGAGCCGAGCGTTCCCCCACCGCAACACTCGCGCGGCGAATTCGTCGCTTCCACGCGGGGTGCATTCAGCGGGCGACGAAACCAGTCACTGTTCTCGGGATGGTCGCGCCGCCGGATAGACTGGCAGGAGCGCACTGCAGCATCGGCGCTATACTTTTATCCGCGAGCGAGAGTCGACTATTGCAAGCCAGCCACACAGAGATCTCGCTCGCATATGCGGGAAGTGTTTAGTTCGATTTGAGAAAAGAGGTAAGGACGCTTCGCGTCGCGCCCGATTTAAGTTGCTTCGTTTCGTGGCTCGATTTAAACTATTTAAAGCGGACGCGAGTTAGTCTTTCGTCCGGCCGTCGAATTTCCGGGCGGAAGTTTGCGAGACATGCGATGAATTTTCATGCGTAAAATTGTCGCAGGCGGGATGAACCATCATCGATGATCGCCGACTAACGAAAGTGACGATTGCCGACCACCGGTCATTTGTTTGGGTGAGGGGGTCAATAATGAGAAATATTTATAAGTCGAGTGATTGCGTCCTTTGGGATTCCCTTAACGCGATCAAGCAGGCGCAAATTCAGCTTCATCTTTTAAATGGTGAGGGAGCCAACCCAACCGTCATTGCCTCCCGAATTCAACTCTGCGACGTTCTTCTGGGTGAGATTTCGGGCATCCGTACCAGTCTCGCCAGACATCTCGAGTATACACGCGGCGCGGCGCCTGTTCAGTTGCACAGCTAAGATATCTCGGCGAACGACGCGCTCAGGAGCGGTGAGCGTTGTCGTCCGTCGCCTTCTCGCTGTTCTCGATCCTGAACTCCTCCAGCTTGCGCCCGGACTGCAGCGCGGCGACGAGCCATCGGGGTTGCTTGCCGCGACCGGACCAGGTTTCGGTTGGCTCCATCGGGTTGCAGTATTTCGGCGGCACCCGTGGATATCTGCGGCGCGGCCGTTCGGCGCCCGGCTCGGAACCTGCATTATCCTGCATCGGCTCGGGCGGATTAAGTTGAGCCAGGCGTTTCTCCAGCTCGAGCTTCTCGGCCGTGATTCTCTCCGACAAAATCTTCGTGATCTCTTCGTGGAGAAGCCAAAGCTCGTCGAAAGTCATAGTCTCTAAATCGGATTTGCGCATCGTGCTCTCGCGACCAATTTGAGCCTGAGCGGAGGCAATTTCTCTACAAAACACACTCTCTGCTCAGGCGATAAAAAGCGCTGAGCGCCGACGTGAATGGAAGACATTATATGTGACATAAATATTATATCCAATGATTTATTTAATGCTTGATAATTCGTTTTTTATTGGCAAGCTATAGCGGAATTTCAGACGATCTACGGAGTTTAAATAAATAAATAATTGTGCGGAAATGTGGTTTAAGTTGGTATTGTAAGGGTTTGAGAAATGGACCGTATTGAGCTTCCCCTCTGCCATCTTCATGAGACCGTCAGTCGCTTTGTCGTCCCCTCCGCCGCCCTGCGGGACATTCGCGCCTTGCAGGCCCAGATCGAGCTTCGACGTCTCGCCCTGAGGGATATCGAGGTAATTCGCTGCCGGCTACGGCCGCTCATGCGGCGGAGAAGCAAGCGCGTTATCCCGAGCCTGCGTAAGAGGGATGGGAGGCGATTGCGCCAGGCGCCGGCATTCCGCGCCAGGGGCCTGCGCGAGTCCTGCGCCGTGTAGCCTCTTCAAATTTGGTAACATATCTTATTGCGAGTTCCCTTGGGCTGTTGCAGCTTCTGGAATAGGCTGTGGGTACATAAATGTATGCACGGCGGATTTATCCAGAACTTGCCGGGGAACTTTTTGGTATTCCCCTTGATTAATAATGAACGAGGCCATATGACAGCCGATTATTAAGGCGGAACTGCGGGACGACCATGTCGGCGAAAGAAATCGAACTAAAGTCCATGTCTTTAGATGATCTCTGGTCACTTCATGAAGAGATCAGCGCGATATTGTCGGCCCGGATCGAAGCGGAAAAGCGCGAACTTGAGAAGCGGCTGGCGGTTCTTAGCAGGGGTGTGAGTGGCGCGCGTGAGTCGGACGATGCGCGCGCGCTCCAGGGCGGGAAGCCGCGGCGGAAGTATCCGAGAGTACTGCCGAAATACCGTAATCCGAAGACTTCCGAGACCTGGTCGGGCCGTGGCAAGCTGCCTCGGTGGCTTGTCGCCGCGATGAAATCAGGAAAGAAAATCGAAGAGTTTCGGATCAGCGAGAGCGGTTCGAAGGGCCGGCAGCGCGCCTGATCCTCGACGAAGTCCAGGATCGCAAATCCTCGATATCTGGTCGACGGACGACAGCTTGGACAGCATGCGAGCCATGCCATCCGGGCTTAACCGTCTTGCGTTCGTTCATTGGTGCCCCATTGCCGAGGGCGGCTTCGATCCGACCCCTGGAGCGTTTCCGGGCGACGTGGATACCTGCTGGTGTGAAGGAAAAACGCGCCAACAGCGTCGGTTCTGATGCGATCAGAACCGAATACGGTCAAAAGGCGTTGCGCGCGCGCAATACTTCCATTGGGGTCCGGAGCAGAATTGCGAGATCCAGTCGTAGACTCCAGTTGTCGATGTACCACAGGTCGAATTCGACCCGTTGCTCGATCAGGGTCCTCGTGGGCGTCGGGCCGCGGCAACCATGGATCTGAGCCCAGCCGGTGAGCCCGGGCTTGACCCGCCGGCGGAACGCGTAGTGCTGGACCGCCTCGTCGAATTGACTGTCGTGCGCCATCGCATGCGGTCGCGGTCCGATCAGGGACATGCTCCCTTCCAGGACATTCAGGAGCTGCGGCAGCTCGTCTATGCTCGTCCTGCGCAGCCACTTGCCAATCCGGGTCACGCGACTGTCGGCGGGCCCGGCTTGGGTGATCGAGGGTCCGTTCTCCAGCACACGCATGGTGCGAAACTTGTAGATCGCAAAGCTCCGGCTGTTGAAGCCGCAGCGTTGCTGCCTGAAAAGGACGGGGCCTGACGAGTCCAGCTTGATGATGACGGCAACGAGCGCCAGCAGCGGCGCCAACATGATCAGGCAAATCCCAGCGCCGATCAGATCAATGCTTCGCTTGGCGGCGCATTCAATTGGGGTGAGAGGCCCGCGCTGCACCTCGACGCCTATGGCGCTTCCGAGATCCCGGGTCGGTCGCGCGAACATCTCCGATGCAGCCCCGACCGGAACGAAGACGACCGGAAACGGCAACACTCTTAGCTCGGCCACGAACTCGCGCAACTCGCACCATCGGTTCGGATCTGCTTCCACAATGATCTGTTCAATGTCGAAGCCGCGTGCATGCCGGACGACAAGGCCGCTAAGTCGCCTGCGGTAGCTTGAACTGGCGCCGGGCCGAGGCAGGCTGAAATGTCCAGCCAAGCGAAATCCCAGTGCCGTGAGCGCCTCCGCCAACCCGGTGTCCTGCGATCGCGCCTGGTCCGTGATCAACACCACATTGCCGCCGGAAAATTTCCGGTCGTTGAGGCCCTTCGAGAGCAGGGCTCTCATGACGCCCCGATGTCCGATCAGCATCGCCAGGCCGACGACGGCAAAGGCGATGCCGGCGCCGCGGGAGAGTTCTGCGCCAATGTTGAAGGCGCCGACCGCTCCGCTGAGCAGAACGAACACGAATATCCAGGAGAGGCAAACGGCGTGGACTTGACGGCGAAATGCGAGCAACTCAGGTGGCCTGTACATGCCTCGCATCTTCAGCAGGGAAACGTAGAGCGCCGCGACGACGATTGCGGAGCCTACGGCCTTGCTGACATCGGCTGCAGTCGCGCCGGCATACAGCCGGTAAAGCAGTGTGGAAAGAATGCCGGCGATCAGGATGATCGCGACGTCGCTGCAGGTCGCGAACAACTCAATGGAGCGATAGCGGATCGGCCATTTTCGTTCTGACTTCAGCGGTGGACTGAAGCTACGAGCGGCAAACTCGCCGTGGACGTCCGCTGCAATGTTGCGGCTTATGAAATTCATGGCTTGCTGAAATGATCAAGGGTGGCCCGTCTTAACCATTATTTAATGTATAATAAACTATTAAATAGAGCAACGATTAATTGCAAAATTAAATGAATTAAATGCGACGCTCGTTCTGGGCCCGCGCGTCGCTGGAGCGGCTCCTGTAGCCGCCGGGCGCACATCCGGGTGCATTGGGCGGCACGCGATAGCGCTTCTCGCTGCCCACGTGGAGCGGCGCGGTAGCGGCGTAATGGACGCATGATCTCCTCCCGGAGATCATGCCGTGCCGGCAGCGTCGCCGGGCATAAGCCCGCCGAATCACCGAGTGATCGCTGGTGTAATTGTGACCGATGGTGAAGTAATTGGCGTCGGTGTCGTGATCACCGTGCTTGTTCCGCCCGCGGTGGCGGCCTTGAGTGCGTAGCCGTTGGTCGCGTAGATGATCGGGTCGTTTGCCGTGGCCAGGACCGTTCGCACGAAATTCAGGAACTTGGTGGTTTCGACCGTGGCAGAGTTGGACGTGTAGATGACGTCCTTGTTCCGCATTTCAAAGGTTTGAGCGAGGAAATAACCCGAAGGATCGCGGAAATTGATCAGATAAACTATAGGAATGATCGGACCCTTAAAGGGCCTGCAATCGACGCCCATTTCCTTGGCCACCTCGCGCGTCTCGCCCCGATACAGGAAGACCGACGACGGATCAGCCAATCCATCGTTCATGCCGCCCTGCTTGCCTACCGCCTCGGCTAGCGAGATGCGCCACGCATCGAACTTGAATTGCCCCTGCAGGCCGGACGCACCGAACGCGACGAAGGTCTGCGGTTGGCTGTAGAGATAGATGACGTCGTTCGGCAACACGTAGATGTTGTTGGAAGGCTCGTACATCAATGCGCCGAACGGGACGCTAGCCCGGTGTCCCTTGCGCTCGAGCGAGACCCACATGTCATAGCCTTGCGTCGCAGGTCCGCCGGCGCGCGCGATGGTGTCGATGATGCGCTCGGCGGACGGACTCGCACGAAAGCGGCCGGCGTTGCGCACGTCGCCAAGCACGCTGACCAAGGACGTGTTCTGCTCGGCCAGAGCCACGACGACCTGCGGCTCGAGGGCTCGGCCCTTGAGCTTATCCGTGACCTCGTCACGGATCTCCGATGGGGTGCGGCCCAGCGCCCGGATCGTGCCCGCGTACGGAACGGCAATATATCCCTTCTCGTCCACCGCCTGGTTTGGAACCGTAACGAAGTTGCCGGCGCGGACGCCGGCGTCCGATGTAAACAGGCCGCCGGCTGCGGATTCGAATATCGTGATGCTCACCGTGTCGCCCACGCCGAAGCGGAACGCCTTCGCCGGCGCCCTGTCGGCAAAGGCCGAGGACAGCCTTGGCGTATAGCGGCCGAGGACTTCGACAACCTCGGGCGTCAGCTTGACCAGGGCGTAGGGGAGGGTGGCAGGCTCAAGCCCTTCCGACGCCGATCGGACATCCGTCGCCAGCGGGCCGGATCCAGGCGTGATAATGCACCCGGCACAAGATAGCGCCAGGAGGCCAGCAACGATCCTCCCACATGTTTGCAGCGCAATAATGGTGATTATCCCCAAGTCGTCCCAGTAGGGGTAAGGTACATTAATACGCGATTCAGGCCAGCGAATCATCGCGTTAATCTGAAATGCAACCGGTGCTTGTTGCCGATATGCAACATGGCGGGGAGGGGCGGGGGCGCCCGATCCCCGACAGGTATCGAATCCGCTTCAGTTGGAGACGGTCAGCCCGTAGCGGATATAATGATCGTCGCGATAGTAGTCGCTGCGGTGCGTGTCGTAGCGAGACATCGCCTTAATGTCGGTCTTGTTGAGAACCGCTCCGATGAGGCACTCGTGGATATTGGGGGCGGTGTGCAGCGCATGCTTGACGACGTCGACCTTCGTCTGTCCCCATTCCACCACCAGGACGAAGCAGTCGATGAAGCTTGTCGTCGAACGCACATCGACCAGGGGGGTCAGTGGCGGAAGATCGACGATGACGTAGTCATACGTCGATCTTAGCTGATCGAACAGCTTGCGCATCGAATCCGCCGCCAGCATCTCGCTGGTGTGAAGCACCGGTGTCCGGCTGATGGCGGGCAGGAATGCCAGATTGGTTTTCGGATCGCGCCAGATCGTCTCCTCGATCTGCTTCCCCTGGGTGACGACGTCTACGATGCCTGTAGTGGCGTTCGCGGCGAGGCTGGCGGAAAGCGATGGGTTTCGGAGGTCGCAATCGACGACGATGACGCTCTTGCCGCTATGGGCGATGAGCTGGGCGAGCGAGGCTGCGACCGTTGTCTTACCCTCATTGGGCAAGGCCGAGGTGATGCCAATCACCTGATTGGAGGCTTTGCTGGGATTGAGGTCTATAGCGAGTTTGATGGCGCGGATCGACTCAGCGTACCGAGATAATGGCTTGCCGATGATGGTCCTGTGAAATGTCGAACCGGTGGAAATCTTTCGCTGCCGCATGTCATGATCGGAGTTCCATGACGCTGCCTTTGCTGTCGACGACCGCTTTTCGGCCCGCAATGCCGGCACCAGCGACAGGCACGGTAATCCCAGCGTGGTTTCGATCTGCGAGGACGTACGGAAGACGCGATCCATCATTTCCCTGAACAGGCCGAGCCCCAAGCCCAGCCCAAGGCCGCCGAATAGACCCATCATCATGATGACTGATCCCTTCGGTTTGCTCTTGCTCTGCGGCGGCACCGCGGGATACATCACCCGCGCTTCCGCGATAGGAAAACCTTCTTGCTGCGCCGAGCCCACATAGCGCTGCAGGAACGTATCGTGCAGGCTGCGCAAGCTTTTCGCCTTGCTTTCCAATTCGCGTATTGTGATCTCGGCCAGGTTTGTCGTGCGCGACTGCTCCACAGCCTCCGCCATTCGCTTCTCAATCTCCTGCTGCCGTTGCTTGGCGACCTCTAATTCGCTCCGGCTCGTCTCCGCATACCGCTTGACCTCGTCGAGGATCGACCCGCGAAGCTCGCGCATCCGATTTCGTAAGTTTACCACCGCGGCGTGGTCGCGGCCAAAACGTGGCGCCCACTCGGCGACGCGCCGTTCGAGCTCTAGATATTGCTGGCGAAGATTGGTGATGATGGGGCTGTTAAGTGCATCCGCGCCCCCTGCATCCAAATTGCCGATCGATGGCGAGTTCGCCGGGTTGGCTTCCAGAATTGCCTCGTAGCGGTTCAACTTCGCCAACGCCTCGGACGTTTGCGCGCGCGCGGCGACCAGTCGGCCGTTGAGGTCCGAGACCTGCTGCTCGTCGATCGGCCTTCCCCCGGAGGAAATGACGTTGTTCTTGGACTTGTAGGCACTGACCGCGCGTTCAGCAACGAGGGCCTGCTCTCCGAGCTCCTGTAGCCTCTGCTGCATCCATTCCCTTGCCCGCCGATTTGTCTCCTGCCTCGCTTTTTCCTGATCGGCAAGATAGACGCTCGCGATCGCGTTGGCGATCTCGGCCGCTCGTACTGGGTCGCTCGAACTGTAGCCGATCTCGATCAGATCGCTGAAGCTGATCCGGTTTACTGAGACGCGGCCCTGAAACGCACTGATGAGGCCATCCTGCGGCTCGCTCGGCGGAGGCGGTTGCAGATCCTGCGGCGGAGACAATCCAAATACAGCACGAACTCGCTGAAACACAGACGGCAATGACCGCGGCGATGGCTTGAAATCGGGGTCGTCGGCAAGGTTGAACTGAGTGATGATCTGGACTGCCAGCCCTCTCGATTTGAGGACCTCTACCTGAGTTTCGAACAGACTGCGGTCGAAGGCCGGCTCAGCCAAGATCGATTGTTGCCGGATGAATTGCGCCTTGGCACTATTCTCGAGCATGACCTGGACCAGGGCGGTATAGGTCGGCGGCGTGATCCGCAGATAGATCAGGCACGCGGCCATGCCGAGTACGGTTGCAAGAATGATCACGACGTACTGACGTCGCAGGAATGCAAGAGCGGTATTAATGAGTTCGCCGATCCCTCCGCTCTCGGCCACATCGTTGTAGGCGGGTGCGCGAAGCCTGTCGGGTTGCAGCATGTTGCTCTGGAGCATTCGGTGTTCGCCTCCGCCACCTGTGAATCCCGCCGTGCCGCCGCCAGCGTAAGTTTTGGCATGGCCCGCCGAATGCCGGGCGCCGTGCTGCCCTGCACTTAATAAATATACCGGAAAATGTGGTTTGTTCAAATTAAATGTAAGATGGTTAATTTGCGGATGCTGAATGTGGCCGTTCGCGGGTATTTTTCGCGGCTATTTAATGTGTGGGACGTTTGAGTAATCTCCGCAAGCATCTCCGCAAAATCGCGGAGAGCGGGAGGTTCGTCCGTGGCCGCCATAAGCGAATTAAGGCTTACTCTGTAGTAAAATCTTCATTCAGCCAGGAAACAGGCTTGTTCGTGAATGGGTTGAGCGGAAGCTGCGTGGCGGTTCCCCGAATCTAGATTCAGCGATCGGTAACGTCCGAGATAATATATATGTCGTGTGATAGCGACATAATCGATTGACATTTAATTTGCTGCGATCTTTATTTATTGCCGGAGTATCCGGTTGGTCATTTCGGGTGTTGGAGATGCTGAGACGGGGAACCATGCGGCTTGTTTGAGGACTCCGATGCCCAGCTTTTCGGCTTCCCGCCATTTCCGCGGATGCCGGACGGATATCGAAGCAAAACAGCCCGGTTCTCGCTCGGCCGCTCCAGGTCCGTGACTACCGTCAGCGTCGATCCCCTGGCTGCAGGTCGGCGCGGGGCTGAAGTTGGCAGCATTGGAGGCTTTGATGCACGACGAGCTCTATACTGACGGGGTGGAAGAGATCACCATTGGCGGATCGATCGTCCGTGTCGATCTGGTCAGCCTTTCGCCGACCGAACGCGACGCCAACAATGCGCCGAAGAAGGTGTTCCGGCAAAGGCTGATCTTTTCCGTGGAGTCGTTCGCGAACTCAGTCGAGGTGATGCAGAACGCGCTGCAGGGATTGGTCGACGCCGGCGCGGTGCGGCGCAATCCGCCGAAAGGACAGGCCGGCCAGGCCCCGACCACTTCGACGGATCGCGAACCGCCCAACAGCCCACGGTCCCCCAATGTCTCAAGCAATTTCCGTTGAAGCCGACCTCACGGGCGCGGAAGCGTCGCCTGTGAGCGCCGACGAGACCTTGCGCCCGGCCTTGCGGACAGAACTTGAATGTCTCGCAAAGGTCGCCGCCTATCACGGCGTCGATCTGCCGGTTGAGCGGCTCAAGCACAGCTACGCCATCGACGGGGTTCCCGTCTCGGCAACTCGACTGCTGCGCATGGCGAAGGAAGCGGGCATGCGCGCAACGCGCACGCAGCTTGACTGGGGGGCGCTGTTTCGGTTGGGAGAGGCTTATCCGGCTCTGCTCCGACTTTCGAACGGCAACTGGATCGTCGTTCTCGGGGCAGGGCAGGGAGCCGATGGTGCGGAAGCAGTTAGCGTGTTCGATCCGCTCGCCGAGCGCCGGGACGAGCCTCTGATCGTCGACAGGGATACGTTCTGCACCCGATGGGGTGGCGAGGCCATCCTGATCAAGCGCGAGCGGCTTGCTTCGGACCATCGGCCGGCGTTTGGGCTGCGCTGGTTCATCCCCGAACTGGCCCGTCAGTGGCGCCTGTTTGTCGACGTCGCGATCGCCGCCATCATGCTCTATGCACTGGGGCTCGCGACACCGATCTTCTTCCAGCTCGTCATCGACAAGGTCCTTGTGCACGAGAGCTTCACTACGCTCTATGTGCTGGCAGCCGGTGCGACTGCCGCGCTGGCGTTCGACGCGATATTCGGCTTTCTGCGACGCTATCTTTTGCTCTATGCGACGAACAAGGTCGATATCCGGGTGGCGACCAAGACGTTCGGTCACCTCCTTGGCCTGCCCGTGACTTTCTTTGAGCACATTTCGGCCGGCGTCCTGGTGAAGCACATGCAGCAGGCGGCGCGAATTCGCGAGTTCCTGACCGGCCGTCTGTTCCTGACCACGCTCGACGCGCTGTCGCTGTTCGTCTTCCTCCCGGTGCTGGCGTTCTACAGCGTCAAACTGACATGCATGGTGCTGGCCTTCACTGCCGCGAGCGGCATGGTCGTTGCGCTGCTGATGGGACCGTTCCGGCGCCGTCTCTATAATCTCTACCAAGCGGAAGGTGCGCGTCAGGCTCTGCTGGTCGAGACCGTGCACGGCATGCGCACGGTGAAGTCGCTGGCGATGGAGCCGCTGCAGGGCAGGGTCTGGGACGATCGCTGCGCCCAGTCGGTGACGATGCGATTCGGCGTCGAGAAGATTTCTGCCGCCGCCCAGTCGACCACCGGATTTCTTGAGAAGATGATGACGCTCGGCATCATCTCCTTTGGAGCGCTCGACGTCTTCAGCGGCGAGATGACCATTGGCGCGCTGGTCGCCTTCAATATGCTGGCGGGGCGCGTGTCGGGACCGCTGGTCCAGTTGGTGACCATGGTTCATGAATATCAGGAAGTCGCGCTGGCGGTGAAGATGCTGGGCGAGGTGATGAACCAGAAGCCCGAACGCGATGGTAATCGCGAGGGGCTGCGGCCCGACTTCGCCGGCAAGATCGAGTTCGAGAATGTCTCGTTCCGCTACGGCTCGGAAGGCGCGCCGGCGCTGGATGATGTCTCGTTCTCCATCGCCCCGGGATCGATATTCGGGATCGTCGGCCGAAGCGGCTCCGGCAAGACCACGCTAACGCGGCTCATTTCCGGGATGTATCCGGTGCAGCAGGGCCTGCTGCGCGTCGACGGATACGATTCGAGGGAGCTCGATCTCGCCCATCTGCGCCAAAATCTCGGATTGGTCTTGCAGGATAATTTCCTGTTTCGCGGCACGGTTCGCGACAATATCGCCTGCGTGAAGCGCGACGCGACCTTTGCAGAGGTCGTCCGCGCGGCCCAGCTCGCAGGAGCCGATGAATTCATCGAACGGCTCCCGCGAGGCTTCGACACCATGCTGGAGGAGGATGCCTCGAACCTGTCGGGCGGACAGAAGCAGCGTCTCGCGATCGCGAGGGCGCTGATCGTCAACCCGCGCATCCTGATTCTGGACGAGGCAACGAGCGCGCTCGATTCCGAAAGCGAGATGATCATCCGGCGCAACCTGCGCCGTATCGCTGAGGGGCGTACCGTCATCATCGTCTCGCACCGGCTGTCGATGCTCGCAGACGCGAACCAGATTCTCGTGATCGACCGCGGCCGGATCGTCGACGTCGATCATCACGACCGGTTGCTTTCGAAGTGCATGATTTACCGACATCTCTGGAACCAGCAGACGAAGCAGATCGCATGACCAAGCCTGAGAAATCCGGCAGCGATGCAAACGCTCCGGTGCGGACGACCGAACGGCGGCGGCGCGGGCTATTCCGGCCCACCAGGCGCCGGCCGCAGGTAGTGACGGAATTCCAATCCGACGCGATCGAGGTCGAGCATCGGGCGCCGCCGCGGATCGCCCGCGTGACGCTCTATTGCGTCCTGGCTCTGATACTCACCGCGATCGGCTGGGCCGCGGGGTCGCAGGTTGACATGATCGTGACGGCGCAGGGCAAGCTGGTCACCACGCGCCCCAATCTCGTCGTCCAGCCGCTCGAGACCTCTGTCATCCGCGAGATACATGTCAAGCCCGGCGACCGGGTCAATCGCGGCGACCTGCTGGCGACGCTCGATCCGACATTCTCGCAGGCGGATCTCGACCAGTTGAGCAGCAAGGTCGGTGTGTTCAATGCCGCAATTGACCGTCTCAAGGCTGAGTTGAATCGTGAGGAGTATGTGGTCGGCGAATCCGCCAACGCCGACCAGGTCCTGCAGCGCAAGATGTTTCTGCAACGCCAGGCGGCCTACGATGCGCAGGTGGAGAACTATCAAGCGCAAATTGCGTCCGCACGCGCCAATCTGAAGACTGCGGAGAACGAAGAGACAGTGCTGCTTCAGCGGCTCGAAACGATGAAATCGATCGAGGTCATGCGCGCGACGCTGATGGACAAGGAAGTCGGCTCGAAGCTGAACTTGCTGCTGTCGCGCGATGCTCGCCTCGATGTCGAAAGCAATCTGGCCCGCGTCCGCGGCAATATCGCCGATTATACGCATCGTCTCGACAAAGCCGAGGCGGACCAGAAGGTCTACGCCGAGGATTTTCGCAAGACGGCTTATCAGGACCTCGTGGAGACGCTGGCGAAGCGGGATAGCGCGGCGGAAGATCTGAAGAAGGCTGAGCTTCGCCGGCAGTTGATCGTGTTGAAGGCGCCGGCCGATGCAATCGTGCTCGATATTGCCAACCGAACTGTCGGTTCGGTCGCCCGTGAGGCCGAGCCGATGTTCGTACTTGTTCCCCGCGATGTGCCGCTGCGGGCCGAGGTTAATGTCGAGGGCAAAGACGTCGGCCAGGTTTCGGTCGGCCAGCCTGTCCGGATCAAGTTTGATGCCTTTCCGTTCCAGAAATACGGGACAGCCAAAGGCGAGGTAGCCGTCATCAGCCAGGACTCGTTCCCGCCGGATCCGAAAGCCGAAGGTGCGCACCGTCCGACCGCTCCCTATTACCGCGTATTGGTCGACTTGTCCGATACGCACCTTCGGCTGCCGGCGGAGCGCGCTCAATTCATCGCCGGCATGGCGGTGACCGCCGAGATGAAAGTCGGGCGGCGCAGCGTGATGTCCTATTTCCTCTATCCATTACTTCGCGGCCTGGATGAAAGTATCCGCGAATACTAGTTGCAGACACAAATTGCACATCGGGCATTTCATGAAGTTGGAATCCAATGCCAGTCGCCTGCTGGTGGTGCCCGTGACCGCGAACGAGCGGTCATGGACGTCGAGCTTGGTGGACTACGCGCCGAGAGGTTTACAGCGGTGCTGGCTGCGGGAGCACGGTCACTGATCTCATATCCAAGAAATTGAGGACATTTTCATGCAAGACATCCGCGTTGGTATGGGCGTCGTTGGATACGGCTATTGGGGGCCGAATCTTGTACGCAACTTCGTCAACAACCCTTCCGCTCGCCTCGTTGCGATCGCCGACCTCGATCCGGGCAAGCTTGCGGCGAGCACGCGCCTCTACCCGGGCGTGGCCACCACTGACCGCTACGAGGACTTGCTCAAGGATCCGAGCATCGATGCGATCGCGATCGCCACACCGGTGCGAACGCATTACGAGTTGGCGCTTGCAGCTCTGAAGGCCGGCAAGCACGTTCTGGTGGAGAAGCCACTGGCGCCAAGCGCGGATCTTGTACGCCGACTTATCGACGAGGCCGATCGGCGAAGGCTAACGCTGATGGTCGACCACACCTTCCTCTATACGCCGGCGGTTCAGAAAATCCGCGAACTGGTGCTTAAGGAAGAGCTCGGCGAGATCTATTATTACGACAGCACGCGCTCGAGCCTTGGCCTATTCCAGAGCGATGTGAACGTCATATGGGACCTTGCGGTCCATGATGTCTCGATCATTCAGTATATCTTGAACGAGGACCCCGTGGCCGTCTCGGCGACGGGATCTTGCCATGTGGCCGGCACGCCGGAGAACATGGCGCATATCACGCTGTTCTTCGATAGCAAGTGCGTGGCTCATGTGAGCGTCAACTGGCTCTCGCCCATCAAAGTCCGTCAGACCTTCGTAGGCGGGAGCAAGAAGATGATCGTCTATGACGATCTTGAGCCGACCGAGAAGATCAAGGTCTATGACAAGGGCATCACCCTCGACGAGCCGTCCGAAGACGCCCATCAATTCCGGATTGGATATCGGGCTGGCGACATGTGGGCGCCTCACATCTCCGCGAAGGAGGCGCTGCAGACCGAGATCGAGCATTTTATCGATTGCGTGCGTACTGGATTGCCCCCGATCTCCGGCGGCATGTCGGGCCTGCGTGTGATCGAAATTCTCGAGGCGGCATCACGCTCGATTGCCGACCAGGGCCGGCCCGTTTCGCTGACCGGGAGGCGAACCTCTGTAACGCCGGTCAGAGCCACGGCCTGATACATGAAGGACCTCGATCAGCCTGGGCCGTCAGGCACCGCGCCGGGTTCGCGGCGCTCCGTAAAACGTTCGATCTTCTTTTCCGCGATCGAACGGTACGGCAATCTTGTTGTGTTCCTGGTCACGACTGCCGTGCTGGCACGTCTGCTGACGCCCGCGGAGTTCGGGATTTATGCGGTCGTCAATGCTGTGACGGCAGTCGTTGTCGCGTCCTTCCAGGAGTTCGGAGGTGCCAACTACCTGATTCAGAAGCGCGAGTTGTCGCGCGCCAGCGTGCAGACCGCTTTTACGGTCACGTTTGGAATTTCGGCATTCACCGGGCTGGCGCTGCTCGCACTTTCGGGCGTTCTGTCACAGCTATTCGAGCAGGAAAGTTTGCGGAAAGGGATCGCGGTCTCGGCGCTGAGCTTCCTGCTTGCACCATTCTCTGGAACGATTATCGGCCTGTTTCGCCGTGACATGGAGTTTGGGAAGCTCGCCATTTGCAACCTTGCATCCGCCGTCGTGGGGGCCACGGTATCCATCGCGCTTGCAATGTTGAGCTTCGGTTTTATGGCGCCGGTCTGGGGCGGCATAGCGGGCAACGTGGTCTTGACCATCATGTTGCTGAGGCAGCATCGCGATTTCGGCGTGTTTCGGCCATCGGTTGCGGATTTTCGTGACGTCGTCGGTTTCGGCCTGTATTCGAGCGGCATAAGCATCATAAACGTGTTGTATAACCTGTCGCCTCAGCTGTTTCTGGCGAAGATTCTCGACTTTACCTCTGTCGGCTTGTACAGCCGTGCCACGGGCATAACTCAGGTTTTCGACAGGCTCGTCGTGCAGGTCTTGAACCCCATCATCATGCCCGCCCTCGTCTCGAGGAGCAGAGATGCGGCGGGTCTGAGGAGTGCCTACCTTGAGGCGATTGAGCTGCTTTCGGTTGTACAGTGGCCCTTTCTGCTCTTCATCGCGATCATGGCGCATCCGATCATTCTGATCCTGCTCGGCCAGAACTGGTTGGAAATCGTGCCTCTGGTTCGCTTTCTCTGCGTCGCGAATTTGGCGCTGTTCGCCGCCTGTTTGAGCTATCCGACCTTGGTGGCTACCGGCAGCGTGCGCGACGCGCTCACGTCGTCCTTGATCTCCCTACCGCCCTCGCTTCTCGTCATTCTGTGCGCAGCTTTCTTTGGGGCCGAGGCCGTGGCAGCTTCAGCATTGTTGACCTTGCCGTTCCAGGCTGCTGTGGCTTTGTATTTCATCGGTCGACGGCTTGCCCTTGAGCCAAAACATCTTTCTCGTGCTTTGCTGAAGAGCGCCGTTGTGACGGCTATGTCCGCTTCAGGTGTGATGGTCTCCGCGGCGCTCATCGAAGCGAGGATCGTACCGTCCTTCGTTGGCCTAATCGCTGCGTGCGGTGTCGCCGCCCTCTGTTGGGGGCTCGGGCTGATGCTCACCGGACATCCGCTCCTGCATCACCTTCATCGAGCGGCAGGTGGGGTGGTTGTGATTGCGCCGTGGCTCAGGCTGCGGCGTCTATGAGACTGTTGCAAGGTTGTTGAGAGCTTGGAGATAGCAGATGCCTATCGCGAAGGATGTTCAACTCGGTCGCGACGTCCGAATATTCCATCCGGATCTCGTTAATCTCTATGGCTGCTCGGTCGGAGACGACACTAGGATAGGAACTTTCGTCGAAATCCAGATCGGCGCGAAAATCGGGGCGCGCTGCAAGGTATCTTCACACAGCTTCATCTGTGAAGGCGTGACCATCGAGGACGAGGTTTTCATCGGGCATGGCGTGATGTTCACCAACGACAAATACCCGAGGGCAACCACTGCGGACGGCAAGCTGCAGGGACCTGCGGACTGGAAGGTGGAACGAACCCATATTGGCCGCGGGGCATCCATTGGATCCAACGCCACCATTCTTTGCGGTGTCACGATCGGCGCTGGGGCCATCGTGGGCGCCGGCGCGGTGGTGACAAGGGACGTTCCACCGCAGGCGATTGTTGCTGGCGTACCCGCGCAGGTTCGTGAACCGCGCCACGTCGCCGCGGAAGCCGCAGACCGTTAATCAAGGATTAGATTCAGCTCAAATTTCTTCGCGCGGCTATTTTCATTGCGCGATTTATATGATTTAATTTTATCTGGAATAATCATTTAATATATTTAATTGGTCCGGGCGACCCGGAGAGGATAGCCGCTTGATACCTTTTCTGGACCTGAAGGCTCAGTATCGCCAGATCAAGCCACAGATCGATGCCGCGGTTGCGCGGGTCATCGACAGCACTCAATTTGTTCTGGGGCCGGACGTTGCCGCCTTTGAGGATCGCTTTGCGGCTTATTGCAACGTTGATCACTGCCGCGCGGTCAATAGTGGAACCTCGGCGTTGCATCTTGCGCTGCTCGCGGCCGACATTGGGCCGGGCGATGAGGTGATCACCGTATCGATGACGTTCGTCGCCACGACCGCAGCGATCCTGTACTGCGGCGCCAAGCCGGTGTTCGTCGACGTCGACCCGATCTCCTGGACAATGGACCCGGCCTTGATAGAAGCCGCGATCACGCCGCGAACGAAGGCGATACTGCCTGTGCACTTGCACGGACTGATGGCGGACATGGATCCGATCATGGAGATCGCTCGCCGCCACGGGCTCGTCGTCATCGAGGACGCGGCGCAGGCTCATGGTGCGGAATACAGGGGCCGCGCGCCGGATCCATCGGCGATCTCGGCTGCTTCAGCTTCTATCCCGGCAAGAATCTCGGAGCATACGGGGAGGGCGGAGCGGTGGTTA
This sequence comes from Bradyrhizobium sp. Leo170, assembly GCF_004296405.1. Lineage (GTDB taxonomy): Bacteria > Pseudomonadota > Alphaproteobacteria > Rhizobiales > Xanthobacteraceae > Bradyrhizobium. The sequence continues at coordinate 50,499 of NZ_PSRR01000002.1, read as the reverse complement.
CCAACAGCCCGGACCTCGCACGACGGATTTCGCTGCTCCGTGATTGGGGCCAGGAATCCAAATACAATCACGTTGTCGCCGGCTACAATTTCCGCATGGACGGCATTCAGGGCGCCGTGCTGAACGTCAAAATGGACCACCTCGAATCCTGGACCGACAGGCGCCGGACAGTGGCTGCGCAGTATGATTCCATGCTCGAGAAGCTTCCGTTCGAACGACCGCGAGCGCCGACCCACAGCCGGCATGTCTACCACGTCTACGCGGTAAGGCTTCCCCGGCGTGACGAGGCGCTGAAGGTGCTGCAGGAAGGCGGAATTGGTGTGGGCATTCACTATCCCGTTCCGGTTCACCTGCAGAAGGCCTACGCGAATCTTGGCTGCCGCGCAGGCGATTATCCCGTCACTGAACGGCTGGCGAGCGAATTCCTCTCGTTACCGATCTATGCGGAACTGCGGCCGGATCAGGTGGCAGAAGTCGTGGCTCGGCTGCAGAAGGCAGTACTTGCCGAGGCTGCCTAAGGCATCCCGGTCAAAGCAGCATGTCATGCACATCTGCTTTCCGAGCTCCAACAACAGGAGAGCATCTTGGCTGATCTGAAGGGTAAGCGGATTCTGGTTACGGGTGGGGCCGGTTTTATCGGCTCGCACATCATTGACCTGCTGTGCGACGAAGGGTGCCTCGAAATCGTTGCGCTTGATAACATGGTGAGAGGACGGCCCGAAAATCTTCGGCACGCCGTCTCGCGCGGTCCTGTGCGACTCGTCCACGGAGACATCCGCGACGGCAAGCTCATGGCAGCGCTGGTGCAGGCGGCCGACATCGTCTTTCATCAGGCCGCACTCCGCATCACCCATTGCGCCGCCGAGCCGCGCTTGGCCATGGAAGTCATGGTCGACGCGACGTTCGATCTGCTCGAACTGTGCGTCAAGCACAATGTCCAGAAGGTTATCGCGGCGTCCTCCGCATCGGTGTACGGCATGGCGGAGGAGTTTCCCACGACGGAGCGGCAGAATCCTTACGACAACCGTACCCTTTATGGGGCGGCTAAGGCCTTCAACGAAGGGCTGCTGCGCACCTTCAACGACATGCACGGGCTCGACTATGTCGCCTTCCGCTATTTCAATGTCTATGGCGATCGCATGGACATCCATGGCCGCTATACGGAGGTGCTGATCCGCTGGATGGAGCGGCTAGAAGCGGGCCTGCCCCCGATTATCTTCGGCGATGGTCAGCAGACCATGGATTTCGTCCACGTTCGCGATGTTGCTCGCGCCAACATTGTGGGGGCGAAGGCAAAGCTCACCGATCAGGTTTTCAATGTCGCGAGCGGGACCGAGACCAGCCTGTTGCAGCTTGCTACGACCCTCGCTTCGGTGATGGGCCATCGTGGCTTGTCGCCGGAATTCGCGCCGGAGCGATCGGTCAATCCGGTGCCGCGCCGCCTGGCTTCGACAGGAAAGGCGGAGCGCCTGCTCGGCTTCCGCTTGAGTGTGCCGCTCGAACAGGGACTTGCCGATCTTGTGAAATGGTGGCGAGCCGAACGCGGATCGCTCGAGCCATCCCGCCAGAAAGAAGCGGTGGCTTCGTGATACCGATCGCACTGCCGCTGCTCGCGGGTGAGTTTGATCCATTCCGATCCGGCTAGCCATGATTTCGATCGTCGTTCCGGCCCACAACGAGAGTTCCGTGATTGCGCGGACGCTGAGCCAGTGGGTCACCAACCCGGCTTCGGACGAGATCGGCGTGGTCGTCGTTTGTAACGGGTGTACTGACGACACTGCGACCGTCGCCCGGCGCTTCAGTCCGATCGTCCATGTTGTCGAGTCGGATATCGCAGGCAAAACCCACGCGCTGAATCTGGGTGATCAAATCTCAAATGGGTTTCCTCGGATTTATGCTGACGCCGATATTGTTCTGTCGCTTGACGCCGTTCGAGCTCTGGCGAAGCGCCTCGAGCAGGGCGACGTTTTGGCGGCGGCACCGACGGCAGATATCAATGTGACGGGCTGTTCCTGGCTGGTCCGCAAATACTACGGAATTCGGTCACGACTGCCATCTTCGCGCCAGGGAATCGGTGGGTCTGGCGTCTATGCCCTATCCGAGGCGGGGCGCAGGCGATTCGGTCAGTTTCCGGATGTCATTGCTGATGACACCTATGTTTGTCTTCAGTTCAGACCAGGAGAGCGGGCGACACTGCCCTGCGTCAGCTCCACGGTATTCCCCCCACGCACTGTGCTGCAACTGATCGCGGTCAGAACGCGTGCCTACAGGGGAATATTCGAGCTCGTCCAGCGCTTTCCCGAACTGCGCGTGAACAAAGGAGAAGCCAATAATCGGACGCTCATTGCACTGTTCAAAGAGCCGCGCTTGTGGCCCGGATTATTGGTCTATTGTTGTGTCAACATTGTTGCCCGGCGCAGGGCGACCATAGCTTCCCGAAGTGGAGCTCATCCGTGGCAACGCGATGAGACTTCTCGTGCAGCGCTAACTGCAGATTCACTCAAATGAGGGCGTAATTGGGTGTTCGCGGCACGGCAACTAATATCTTGATTCTAAATGGCCCGCCATTTAATTTGAATATCATATTAAATCAATGAAGGTAAATCCAGTGATGCGAGGACATCGAGGCGCCCCAATCCGACTTGACGTGGCTGCCAGGTGGTCAACGAACTGGATCAGCTCCAGGTCTTACGAGACCGAGGGCTCAGTGCACAAGCAGGAGGCGCTAGCTTCATGATCCCGATTGCCATTCCGCTTCTTGACAAGGAGGAGGCCGACGCGGCTCGCGAGGCCGTGCTATCCGGCTGGGTTTCGCAGGGGCCGCAGGTTGCTGCGTTCGAGCGGGAATTCGCTGCTCTGGTTGGTGCGCCTCATGCGTGCGCGGTCTCGAATTGCACGACGGCATTGCACGTCGCCTTGACTGCGGCAAACATCGGGCCTGGCGACGAGGTGATCACCGCAAGTCATTCCTTCATCGCAACAGCCAACTGCATCAAATATTGTGGCGCGACTCCGGTGTTCGTGGATATCGACCCGGACAGTTACAACATAGATCCGGATCGGGTAGCCGAAGCGATCACGTCGCGCACGCGTGCGATCGTCGCCGTTCATCAGATGGGCATGCCCTGCGATCTCGCGGCGCTCGCTGCGTTCGCCGATCGTCATGGCCTCATCCTGATCGAAGACGCGGCCTGTGCCGCCGGCAGCGAGGTCCGGGTGAACGGCCACTGGGAGCGGATCGGCAAGCCGCACGGCCGGATCGCGTGCTTTTCGTTCCATCCTCGCAAGGTCATCACGACCGGCGAGGGTGGAATGCTCACTACCGCGGACGCGGAGCTAGATCGAAAGTTCAGACTGCTGCGCCAGCACGGCATGAGTGTGCCGGACACAGTGCGCCATGGCTCCGCGCAAGTGATTTTCGAAGACTATCTGATGGTGGGCTTCAATTACCGCATGACCGATATCCAGGCCTCGGTTGGCCGCAAGCAACTTGAGCGGCTCTCCGAGCTTGTCGCGCGCCGTCGCTCGCTTGCCTCCCGCTACACGGAACTGCTCGGTAACATCGAGGGATTGATCTTGCCTTTCGAACCGCAGTGGGCTCGTTCAAACTGGCAGAGCTACTGCGTCAGACTGCCGGATGGCGTGGATCAGAAGGTGCTGATGCAGCGATTCCTCGATCAGGGAATTGCAACTCGACGCGGCATCATGTGTGCGCATCGCGAGCGACCCTACTCGAATGACAAGCGGCCTCACGACCTTCGGCAATCGGAGCTTGCGCAGGATCACTCGATCCTGCTGCCGCTCTACGCCCAGATGACTGAGGAGAATCAGGTGCTGATTGCGGAGACGTTGAAGAAAGAACTTCAAGTCTAAACAGATCGTGTCGATGTCGCGAGCCGGCAGTTGCGCTGGTGACGCCGATCATTTCGGTTGGGCTCAGGGAATCAGGCGCATGGCCAAAGTCGATATCGTTGTACCCTGTTACAATTATGGGCGGTTCCTTGAAGCCTGCGTGGGGAGCGTTCTCAGGCAGTCCGTCGCAGATCTTCGCGTGCTGATCATCGATGACGCTTCGTCCGATAATTCGCTCTCGGTGGCGAGAAAGTTGGCGCGAGACGACCCTCGAGTGACCGTGGTCGCGCACGAGCGGAACAAGGGGCATATCGGCACATACAATGAGGGAATTGCCTGGGCCTCCGCCGATTACTTCCTTCTGTTGTCTGCGGATGATCTGCTGGTCGCCGGCGCACTCGAACGCGCCGTCGAAATCATGGACAAAAATCCGGACGTTGTTCTCACGCATGGCGAATGCGTCAGTTGGAACGATGATTCGCCGATCCCGAATATCGAACCGACGCAAGACTACACGTGGGCTCGCCAGGATCTCCTGGAAGAGATGTGTGCGATTGCGACGAACTTTGTTTGGACGCCGACCGCTATTGCGCGAACGAGTACGCAAAAAGCAATCGGCGGCTATCGAGCATCGTTGCCGCACAGCGGCGATATGGAGATGTGGCTTCGTTTCGCGGCGAGCGGTTCGGTGGCGCGCATCGACGCGGTGCAGGCAATCTATCGAAGGCACTCAACTGCTATGTCTAACGCGTACTTTGCCGAGATAATATCCGACTATCGACAGTGTCAACTTGCGTTTGAGAGCTTCTTCGATGAATACGGGGATCGTCTCGGCACCTCGCGTGACTTGAAAGGCTTAGCTCGTCATGCATTGGCCGAGCGAATATTCCAGAGCGGGATCGCGTTGCTGCGACGGGGCCGCCTTAATGACGGCCTCCGCCTCATGCGCGAGGCGATGGCTATGGATCGCCGGCTGCGTTACTTGCCTCCGCTCTGGCGGTTGCTGAAGATTCCGGGCGAGGGCGGCCGTCAATGGGCTTTGTCAGTTATCAGAAGGACGCCGGGCAAGCTATTGGGGTGGGCATCGCAATCGCCGAAGAGTCAGCATCAACCCGAGGTCGATAGCAGTCATTTCTCCTCCGGGAACCATGTAGGTCATTAGATGGACTCAAAACGGATACGAGGTCCAATCGTCCTCGCTTGTGACAGGCGTTACGCCATGCCACTCGCGACGACCCTGCGGTCGATTGTGGAAACGGATAGAAGCGGCGAACCGCTCGAGTTTCATGTGCTTGCCGACGGGCTTTCCGAGCGTGTTCGAAGGAGGATATTGGACTCCCTTCCGCATGGTTCTGCGTCGATCCGATGGATCGAGGTGGACTTGGGAATGTTCCAGGAGTTCTCGACGATTAGTTACATTTCAAAAATCACCTACGCCCGATTCCTCATTCCGCGTATTTTCCCGGATACGGTCTCCAAGGTATTGTATCTGGACTGCGATCTTCTCGCTCTTGATGATCTGCAGGCGCTCTGGGCAACAGATCTGGAGGGAAGTGTTCTTGGCGCGGTTTTGGACGGTCTCGATTCTCAGCTGAAAAATCAAACCGTTCGCCTACCGGTACCTCGCGTGCGAGATTACTTTAACGCCGGTGTACTTCTGATAGACCTGCACCAATGGCGAAAGGCGCAAATCGTCGAAACAGCGTTAGAATATCTCAAGCGCTGTCCTGGATCGCCCTACTCGGATCAAGACGCATTGAATGTTGCGTGCGATGGCCTTTGGAAAAAGCTCGATTCCCGATGGAACTATCTAGCTTACAACGAGAAGCTCGACGTCTCTGAATTAGCGGGCGAGTACAAGCCCAACATAGTTCATTTCACGACCTGGAACAAACCTTGGAGAGCTGGCGTTCCAAACGCGAATGCCGCGTTGTACGACTCGTTTCGAAGCCGCACGCGGTTCCCGCGCAACTCCATGGACAGAATGGAAGCTACGCTGCGTATCGGTTGGTCCCACATAAAGGGCCTCCAGAAGGCGAGACAAGGCAAATCAACTCGCTCGGACGCTATGGTCGATCGTCAGGCTGATCAGAGTAGCTTCAAATAATCGAACAGTTTCTTCCTTTAATCATTCGACCGCGAGGTTGGCTGGTGGCAGTCACCCCCAAAGATCCGCCTCTGATCTGGGTGACATTTGAGGTCGGAGGGGCAGGGGTTTGCGATTCGGGCCATCCAGCCTAAGCAGCGGTCAACAGGAAAGCTGCCTGATCTCCCTGTTGTTCGATATTCAGCTTTGCCGCTCGCTTGGCAAACCCTCTCAACTCATGACGGCTAAACACATCGCTTGGCCCGGATGATGTGAGCGGCTTAGACTTCCGGTACATTTCGCTTCCCCAGAACTGAAACGCAGTAGAATCATCAATCGATTGTCTGACAGACAGGCCGCAGCGCTCCGCCAACGCGCTCATTCCCTTGCGAGAGGGAATCACAATGTGGCGTGGCGCATCCAGTTGCACCCAATTCGGGCCGTACTCCGTCCATGCTTGCGAGGACGAAGTTGGGATGCGAACCAGAATGCGGCCCCCGGGCGCAAGCAGCTTTCTTGCATCGCCAAGACTTTGGCCCGGATCAGGGACGTGCTCTAACGAGTGATTGAACATGATGAAATCAAACTCGCCCGACATGCTTTGAAGATCCGATTTGTGAATCGTCACGGCTCCTGATGTCGGCTTGGAAATGTAGGGGTCTACTCCAGTAAGGTTCTTGAACCCTGCGGCAGACATTCTATGAAGAAGTTTCCCGGACCCGCAGCCGACGTCCAGCACCCGAGAGCTAGGATCAATCTTAAAATCTCCGATGACCCCCACGATGGGATCGTACCTCACAAAGGACGCTACGGCCCCCAATATGCTTTTGATGCCGAGTGCATGCGCATCCCTGATTGCGATGACCCGCGAATTTCGCGAAGGCTTGGCGAATGAATAATACCCGTCAGGGTAAAAGCGACCCTCATCTGCGACATCCGCCAGGCGCTGGATCGTCCCACAATCAATACATTCCTGGTATTCAAACCGCTCTCCTGTACCAAACATCATCTCGGTAAATACGTGGCGGCGATGTTCGCGGTCTGACAAGCAAGCTTTACAAATCATCTCAAGTACCTAGCCACTCCAGGGGTTCGAATCCGGCTCAGCCAGCATCGGAGAAGCCGTAACGGGTGTAGTGGTCGTCGCAATAATGGTCGCGGTGAAATTGACGAGTTCTCCAATGCCGCAGCCTTCGGCCTGGTCGCTCTGCCCAGCCCCGTTGATCGGAGCACGGGTCCGGTCACTTTGCAGCCTATTCATCTGAAGGTGCTCGCTCGCTCCACCTGTCGATCTCCCCGGGGCGTGGCCCGTCACCGGGGTGCCGATTAACGCTCCGGCTGAGGTTTGTTGCATTATAATAATATATTGGATAAAATCGGCGTTGTCCAAATTAAATAGTGGCTGGTTAATTTGGCTAATGTATTGAAGACAAAATACTGGACTTGACTGACCGGGAGCTTTTCATGACGTCCCAAGCACATCCGTCCAAAGTCGAAGGGGTGCCTGAAGGTCCCCTCGTCACGGTCGTGATGTCCGTTTACAACGCAGGGGAATATCTACGGCCGTCGCTGCTGAGCATAATCGATCAGACGTATAAAAATCTGGAGATCCTCGTTATCAACGATGGCAGCACGGACGGCTGCTTCGACTCAGTTCAAGACTTGCTAGTGGACGAGCGTGTCCGTGTGATCCACCAGGCAAATTCGACCAAGCCTGTGGCTGTCAATCGGGCGCTCGATCAGATCCGCGGCGAGTTTTACGCAATTCAAGACGCGGATGACATCAGTCATCCAGCGCGAATTGAAAGACAGGTTCGTGCGCTGCTCAACAAGCCGCATTTGGCTGCCGTATTCTGCGGTAACGAACTTATCATTAACGGGAAATTCATGGCGCCCGTGTTTGCGCCGCAAAGCGAGGACGACTGCCAGTCTGAGATTCGAGCCTTTCGAATGCCTGCCCTTGATCCGACAGGAATGTTTCGAATGTCATTGGTCGGGGACATGCGGTTCGAGCCCTCGTTGAAGGTTGCTGAGACCTACGACTATATATTGAGAATTGGGGAAATATATCCGATGACCGTGTTGGGCGAGTGCCTTTACGCGTATCGCATCCTTCCCAATTCACTCACCCGGCGTGCGCCAACGTGGCGCAGGCAGTTCGAGGCTGCGGCATTCAAGCGAGCTTGCGAGCGGCGAGGTGTACGGTTCGAGCCAGAATGCGAGGATAGCAGCCACAGCTCTCGTAACAGTTTGCTGGACAACAACATCGCCGCCCATTTTATGAGAAGCGTGTTGGATTTTCGTCGGTCAAACCGTCGCCTTTCGGCGTTGAGGACGGGTTGGCAATGTGCTTGTTTGCATCCCGCGGATCCGCACTACTACAAGGCGCTTGTTTACGCGCTGATTTCACCCACCGTAGCGAGGCGCCTGCGTCGTAACTTCCAGGCTATTCCTTTGGAGACGACGAAATGATGCGCGTCTTCGGACGGAACGGTCGCTTTACGCGGCGCCTCAATTTTGAGCGCTGCTTCTTTTTTGCGGAACGTCTTCGGCATTGGGGGTATTCACGTTGAACCGCAGAAGCTTAGAATTGGATTCGGGTTTTCAACTTGCCTATCTGCGGGATCGGCAGCTGAGTTCAGTCAGGCGTGCGGCAAGCGGCTCGCACTCGCGTACCGAGCTATATCTCAAAGTATTACTGGTCGCGATTTTTCTGCCCGAGGGCCTGTCTTTCTTCGTCGGTGATTTTCGCCTCTCGGTCGCTCGAGTTCTGATTTTTGTTTCCTCCATCGCGGCGATATCGCGACTCTCAAGCGCGCGAGCTGTAGTCTGCGTGCCATCAGATATTTTGGCCCCGGTTGCGGGCGTTTGGATGATGTTTGCCGCCACCATCACAGGTGGTCTTACGGGCCTTAAAGGGGCGGGAATAGACGCAATTGTATTCACTGGCGGATATCTGACGTTCCGGTATCTCACTCCTGGCGATAGTTCCGTGCGACTCGCACGCTTCTCCTGCATGCTGGCAGTTCTGATTGTCTGTATCGCGCTTCTCGACCCTTGGAATGATAAACTGTTCACCTATGAATTCATCAAAGGCATTACTGGTTATGTGAAATTCAGCTATGAAGGCGCATTAGCGACGAAGGCCGAGACCTTGTATAGGGAAGGGGTCATTCGCGCCATGGGGCCGCTGGAGCATTCGATATTATTCGGCGCTGTTTGCGCCTGGTTTGGGACCGTGGCCTTGATTACGTTTAGGTCCCAGGTATTTGGCTGGGCTGTTGCAGGTATTGCGCTCATCGGTGTGTTGTTTTCGCAGGCGCGGAGTCCGTTGCTGGCTTATCTGATCGGATTTGCGCTCGCGATGTTCTATGTTGCAACCCCTCGCTTCACGGCTCGATGGAAGTTGGTCGGACTGTGTGTGACTGCCATAGTCGTTACTGTTTTCACTTTCTCTGGCAACCCTGTCGTAACGCTTGTACGCCTTTGCGGAGTAAGCCCGGAGGCGGCCTGGTACCGTCAAGCGATCTGGCAGGTTGGGGGGCGTGTCGTACTCGGTTCGCCGATCTTCGGAATTGGTGCGAACGGCGACTGGGATTGGCAATCCAACGGCGCGCTTTTGAGTGAGAGTGTGGATGCCTTTTGGCTTGCTAATGCAATGGCGTATGGAATTCCCGGAAGCATATTAGTTCTTTTGACGATTGTGGGCGCATGCTGGCTTGGTTCGATCGATAAATCGCGTCACCTTACTCCGGAAGAAGGACGGCTGTCGGTCGCGCTCGGAGTTGTCATAACAACCATCGTTTTTCTGGGGTTCATGGTGCACTTTTGGGGCATCTGTTTGATCCTTATCGCTGTCTTTGCTGGGATGCGAGCGAACCTCGCGGAAACCGCCGTACTGCGTGATAGAGCCGCACGAGCGGCGGAAACATGGGTGTGATCGATGACCGGAGGTGTTTCACCGCGAGGTCATGGCGCCGTGCCAAGCGGAGGAGCCCGCGGAGCGGATCGCTATGTCGGCGGCAATCAAATTAAATAAATCGGATGGTTATTGAAATGTCTGATATTTAATATATTTAATGCTCCGGAGATTCTAGTCATTGAATCAGCGCGGAAGACGCGGAAGAGTGGAGCGCACCTTTTCGAAAAGTGCCGTGATCGCTTTTGGCACGATCTGCCGGTTGCGCCGTGTGTAAGGGAATAAAATGAATCAGTACCACCTCTCCGGCAGCCAGGCAGCGCGGCGGATCGCCTTCGCCACGATCGGCGACGCAAGCGAGGTCAGGTTCTGGTCCGGCACTCCATTTCACATGTCGAAATCGCTCGCAAACGAAGGTCATGAGGTGGTCCATATCGGTCCCCTGAACGCACCGATCCTGCCTCTTTACAAGACGTATTCCAGACTTTGCCGCGCCTTTCATAGGCCGGGCCTCTCCCCATTCCATGCGGGGCCTGTTGTTGCGCAGTATGCAGCGGACGCAGCACGCAAGATCCGCGCCGTCTCGCCCGATATCGTCTTCGCACCCGCCGGGTCCAACTTCGCCTGGAATGTACCTAAAGGCGTTCCCCTCGTCTATGCGTCCGACGCGACCTTTCGGCTTGTCGAGAATTACCATCCCAACTATCGGAACTTGTCACGCAACGCTCGGGAGATTGCGGAACGCCTGGAACGCAACACAATTGCCCGCGCGGATCTGGTCCTCTACCCCTCGAAATGGGCCGCCGAATCTGCGGTTAGGGACTATGGCGTCGACCGTGCGCGCGTGCATGTCATTCCTTGGGGCGCCAACCTCGAAGAAGCGCCGGATCGTGCCTCGGTGCTTGGCTGCCGCAAGCCGGGTCCGTGCCGGCTCCTGTTCATCGGGGCCAACTGGAAAGAGAAGGGCGCGGACATCGCGGTCGGAACTCTCGCTGAGCTAAGGGGCAGGGGCGTAGAGGCGGAGCTCGTGATCTGCGGATGCACTCCGCCCAAGCCTGTCACCCAGGATGGCCTGACGATCATTCCTTTCCTCAATAAGAACGATCGTGAACAGCGCAATCGACTGGATCAACTCTATCGTGACGCGGATTTCTTTCTCTTGCCGACCCGGGCAGATTGCTACGGCATCGTGTTTTGCGAAGCGGCGGCCCATGGCGTACCGAGCATTGCGCCGGCCACAGGTGGCGTGCCCGGTGCTATCCGCGATGGGGAGACAGGCATCTTGTTGCCGCCGGATGCGACGAAGGAGGACTATGCGACGGTCATCTCCGAGACCTTTGCGTGCCCGGAACGGCTGGCACGCCTGAGACAATCGAGCCGCGACGCTTTCGAAGTCCGGCTGAACTGGCAGGCCTGGAGCCGGCGTGTCTCAGATCTGATACAAACTCTATGATTGTCCTGAACTATCACGAGCTGGTGGAAGCGTCGCCTTCGAATGCGTGGTGCCTGACGCATGAAACATTCGATGCACATCTCGCGCTTTGCGGGGACAGGCTGGTCTCGCCTCAGTATTTTCTGGAGCATTGCCCCAATCCGAAAGCCAGGCACACCGGTTCGGTCCTGCTAACCTTCGACGATGGATGTCTTTCGGACTACACGCATGTCTATGCGCGTTACGTGAAGACCGGTCGGATTCCGGGTTTCATGTCCTTTATCCCAGTGGATTTCGTGGGCTCGCCGGGACGTATGAGCTGGGAGATGATTGAGGAACTTGGCAGGAACGGCGTTGCGATTGGCTCACATGGCATGGCCCACGTCGATTTGACCACTGTCTCGGATGTCGAACTCGGTCGCGAGCTTATGGTGTCGAAGTCGATGCTAGAGGATCGCCTCGGGCAACAGGTTACTCTTTTCGCCTTCCCATACGGGCGCTTTTCCCGACGCGTGTGGGACGCGGCTCTGAAGGCCGGCTACACGCACCTCTTTACAATCCAGCTTGGGCATCATCGGGGGTTCGAACCTTTTCTCTACTCCCGCCTTTGTCTGACAAACAGCATGGATGCGGACTACATGCGCCAGCACTTGCGCGATCCGGATGCGATGCGTGGTGTTGCCTGGAGGGTCAGTACAAGGCTGGGCCTCTATCGCCAACTGATGCGCTGGCGGCATCGATAAACCGGTTAGTGGCTTACATTTGATCGACGAGCCTTCCCAAAGCCGGCCAATGACAAAGACAGTCAATTTGACTCGGTCAGGCTTGCCGGAAAGTGGGACGCGGAATCGTGGTTCTTTGGTGCTGGAAAGGCCTTATTTGAAAAGAGCGTCGTAAGCCGCAATCAATTTCGGCTCTTCATGCTCCCACGACAGCTCGTCGCGCACACGCTTGCGTCCGTACATGCCCATCTCGCGGCGACGATCTGGGTCGTCGATGAGTTCGAGGATCTTGTCACCAAAATCGGCCGTGTCGGGGTTGCGCGCATAGAGAGAAGCAGACTGGGCCGACACCCGCCCTTCGGCCAGATCGAACTGCACAATCGGCTTGCCGAGCGCCATATACTCCATGATCTTATTCATGGTCGACATGTCATTCATCGCGTTGGGACGATCCGGATTGACGCAGACGTCTGCGGTCGAAAGCACCTTGAACAGCGTCGTGTCGTCGACCCTGCCGGTGAAAGTGACAAATTCCGAAAGTCGCATCCGCGTACATGTCGCTTTGAGTTGCTCCAGGCTTGGCCCTGCGCCCATGATAACGAACTGGACGTCGGTACGTTGACATGTGGACGTGATGTGCCGGACCGCCTCTAGCAGAAGGTCGATGCCTTCCTGCTCCCCGATCACGCCGACATAGGCGACCAGATGCGACCGGCCGTTGCGCCATGTGTTATCGGGGGCGAGCTCACGCACGCGCGCGAGATTTGGCCCCGAGCGGACGATAAACACGCGATCGGGTTCCATCTGGCCGCGCTGGACAGCGACATTGGCGTAAGACCGGTTGGTGGCGATGGAAATGTCAGCCACGCCAAAAGTCAGACGCTCGAGAAAGACAAGCGCCTTCCACATCAGCCCGCGATGTCCAAATTTTGCTTCGAACAGCTCGGGGTTCAGGTCATGATGGTCGAATACGAACTTCTTGCCGAACAGGTACTTGTAGAAGGCCCCGACCAGGAAAATGAGATCTGGCGGATTGCAGGCGTGAATCACATCGAAACCGCGCCCCCAAAACACCTTGAGCGAATAGGCGAACTCCCACCATAGCGCGCTGCTGTATTCGGCAAGATAGCCGAGCTTGCCCTTGGCCTCGATTGGTAGCGGATGGCGGTAAACGTCGATGCCGTCGATCGATTCGAACGGGGTTTCTGCGAACGGGCCACGGGGACAGATCACCGAAACCTCGTGACCCGCCCTGTGCAATGATTGCGCCTCCGCCCAGACCCGGCGATCAAACGGAACGGGGAGATTTTCAACGATGATCAGGATTCTCCGCCGGCGTACGCTGCGCGTGGCCTCAACGACCGATGCCATTGTCATGATCGCTGTCCCAGCGACTTACCAACAAATGCCGCGATAGTCGTCTGCGGTCTGCTTTTCCGGCGAGATGCGTACAAGATCGATGATTACTTTGTCATGACCGTTCAAAACCAATGAGTTCTTCAGAAACTCCTTACGGTTCCCCACGACGAGAACGTCGGCAAAGGCCGCGACGTCGCTCATTTTCTCCCGAAGCAGACAGGCAATGTGCGGCAGGCGACTCGTCAGGTGATCCCTGTTAACCCCCGTGAGCTGAGACAGGCGAACGTTCGAGTCGTAGATCGCGAGCTCATAACCGCGACCAATCAACCGTTCCGCAATCTCGAGCATCGGACTGTAGCGCAGATCGTCCGTGTCCGGCTTGAAGCTCAGCCCGACGAGCCCGATACGCCGTTTTCCGGTCGCAGCAACGAGTCGGAAAGCGCTGCGAATTTGGTTCTCGTTCGCCTGCAGCACGGCGTCGAGCAGGGGCGTGTCAACGTCGACATTTCGTCCTGCATAGCGCAAAGCGCTCACGTCTTTCGGCAAGCAGGACCCGCCAAATGCAAACCCTGGTTTGAGGTATGCCGGCGAGATATTTAGTTTCTTGTCGGCGACCAGGACGTTCATGACTTCGTGGCTGTCGACGCCCATCGCCTTGCAAAGCAATCCCATCTCGTTCGCGAAGCTGATCTTGGTCGCGTGCCAGGCGTTGTTTGCATATTTGACCGCCTCGGCGGCACGAATTGACAGCACCAGAGGCGTTACCGCGAATCGATCGTGAATTTCCATGAGTCGCCGAAGCGTAAGCGGATCATCGTCGACACCAATTACAATCGTTCCAGGATCATCATAGTCGGATATGGCCGTCCCCTCCCGCAGAAACTCGGGCAGATAGGCGACCCCGAAATCTAGACCCGCTTTTTTGCCGGACGACCGCTCCAGAATGGGTATGACTATGTTCTCCATCGTGCCCGGCAACATCGTCGAGCGCATGACAACAGAATGGAAGTTTGTGGTCTTGCGGATGCTTTCTCCAATCTCCTGCGCCACCCGGCTCAGGAAAGATGTTTCCAGCGATCCGTTGTCCTGTGAGGGGGTTCCAACACAGACCAATGAAATGTCCGTCGACGAGACGGCGGCCGCGGAATCTGTGGTTGCCTTCAGGCGGCCGGTGCTGACCCCGGAGCCAATGCTTTCAGCGAGATTTGGCTCCACGATCGGCGACAGTCCACGGTTCAGGACGTTGACCTTGTCCTGATTGACATCGACCGCCACGACGTCATGTCCGTCGCGTGCAAGACAGGCTGCCGATACTGTGCCGACATAGCCGATTCCGAAGACGCAAATCCTGTACTTGCTCGCGCTGTCTACGCGAACCTTTTCTTTCTTGTCCAGAATTGAGCTGTCCCATGCCGGGCGGGACGGACTGTGAACGAGCGCATCCATGTCTAATCTCTTGGCTTTTAATGGGACCAATTTAAATGCCAAAAACTATATTTAAATATAATGGGAAATCAACCCAAATTTAATGTCGTATTAAATATTAAAAAGGGGAGCTTGGGCAAGTGGTAAACCCTGACCGGGGCGGGGTTTTTCGCGGCAGCTCCAATCCGATGGTTGTGCGTCGGCTTCATAGCCAGACAACATTTGCTCTCGTCGGCAGGCGGCGTGGAGCGGGATTGTCGCTAGACAAAAGGCAGTAGATTTGGGTCGGGCCTCGCCCGCACCACTAGGTGGCCGCTATCGCGCCTCCGCTGTGCCGCGTCGGCGCGCGTGAACGCTTGTTTGGGCATCAGCGTCATCGAATTCGATGTCAACCGCAGCGATGCCGCTACGCGCTTGCTTCTCGGAAGCGCGGCGGCGCTCCGATGTGATAGCCTCGACCCGACCTCCTTGTCTGCGCGGTCTAGGTGTGGGGCGCTCCTTACGTCTTGCCCATCTTGCTGATTGGTAGCGGGATTGTGGATCCCGACCGTCCGCGCCAAGCATTTAGTGCGTTTCGCGCCCGCAAACCGGCGAGAGGTCGATCCGTTCCCGTCACCGCGGTGGGTACGCAGCTGGCCGCGGGATGGGGTTTCCGAGGACGAGCCGATCGCCTTCCCAACTAGCCCAGCGCACGTTCTCCCACTGCGCGATGTTGACGCGGCGACCTTTGACCACGTCGAACAGGAATGCCCTGTAACGGAACGAACCACGCACGAAGTATACGTTCTTCAGGCTCACCGAAGAGCCGCCGTCTGCCGGGATACGAAGTCCGAAAGTGCCGCCCTCGAACAATACGTTCTCGAAGACGTGTGAGCCTCGCCAATCATCGGCCGACCAGTAACCCGCGGTCGTGGCTCCGGCCATCTTGAACGTCGAGTTCTTGACCGTGACCGTGCCCGTGGAACCTGGGGCATAGCACTGCAATCCATCCGCATGGTCATTCTCGACCCCCGTAGCCTCGATATAGACCCACGTCAGATTGATATTGCCGCTCTTGCAGCGAACGCCTTCTCGCGACTGAATACGAACCCGCGTGAGGCTACAGGAGCCAAGGCACGTGATCGTCGGGTCTCCTGAGTTCTCAATGATCGACAGGTCTGTTCGGGAGGAGTCCGGCGGCAAGGCGATATTGGTCTTGCCGCTCGTGACGTTGGCATAGACGGGGTCGTTGAAGCTCAGCGGGACGTCGGCAGAGCTCGGTACCGGATCAGGCGAGGGATGAGGCGT
This sequence comes from Bradyrhizobium sp. Leo170, assembly GCF_004296405.1. Taxonomy (GTDB): domain Bacteria; phylum Pseudomonadota; class Alphaproteobacteria; order Rhizobiales; family Xanthobacteraceae; genus Bradyrhizobium. The sequence continues at coordinate 34,417 of NZ_PSRR01000002.1, read as the reverse complement.
GGGGCCGGGCGTCGGGGCAGGAGCGGCCACCCCGCGCTCCTCTGCGGTCAGACGATAGCCGTCCGCGGGCATCTCGGAGAGAGGCTCCGGAGCTCCCAAGGCGCGCTTATTGCAAGCGTCCTCCGCCTTATCAGCCAGTGTGTGGCTCGAGAGTATCGCGCTCGACGAATCTCGGCACATCGACTGTGCAGCCTCAGCCCGCGTCGATGTGACAGTCGGTTGGGCAATAACTGCCCCGGCCGGCAATAACGCCAGCGTCATCAGGTACCGCATGGGACGCTCCTAAAGCGGAATTTCCGCCGAATCTCTGCACCTCCGTCTAGCCCGGATATCTCGCAGCAGATAGGCGCATCGAAGTGCCAAGACGGCGACGCGTTATCACAAGATAGCCGATGTTCCGGCCGCTATCGAGGCCCTGTTCGTGCGGTTTTTCTGTTGCCGCCAGCAGATTTGGAGTTGCTGGCTGCACAGGTGGATCGGGAGCGAGCCGAAGGCGGCGATCCAGCCGCCCATTGCACCTGCAACCCGTTTCGCCGTTGCCAGGATGCTGGTTCTAATCGGCTAATTTATCAATGAGACTTTGAACATCAGCGTGATGCGCAACAACGGACACAGGCGCGAGATGCCGCGCGCCACATGCGGGATCCAACCGGGAAATTTCACAAGTCGGTTCGGCTTGGGGTACACTGCGCACAGCAGATCATCTCCGCCTTCGTTGAAGAACAACGTCTCGCCCGCCCAGTCCGGGTGCCAATGCAGATGTGGATAATAGAGCAGCGTATAATGCTCGGGCCCGATCGAGTCCTTGTGCACCCCGCCTTCGGCACCGGACGGATAACCGTTGGCGTAGCAGCGCAGCAGCCGCGACCGGCCGCGCACTTTCTGCCACATCGCCTCAACCAGCGGGTATTGGCTCAGCTCCTGCTCGGCCTGCGTATGTCGATCCAGCCCAGCGGTTGGCACCTCCCAGAACCCGGCGAAGTGCTTGAACCAGTAACGGCTGGCGTCGTTGCCCATATGTGAACGCGCGCCGTAGCCCCAACCGGGAGCCTGCAAGAACTCATACATCTGCTCTTGCTCGACCTTGTTCAGATAGTTGTCTATCACTTCCACATCTGCGGCGCTGTACTGGCGCTGACTCGCGGAGGGTTGGCGTTGGATTGCTGTTGGCGTCGCTGACATTGTTTCATCCGATGACATTAATCGCACCTCGCAGCCCGATGAACCTATAGGTGGGCATCTGTCTTAGGATTGGGGTTGTCCATAGGCCGAAACATGATGAATATGTGGCTGGTAGGTTAGTGCATTTTGGCGTTGCCGTCAGAGAATTTCTGGGACTGGGTCTGTCGGAGGCTGCGTTCGAACACGCGCAGGTCTTTAGTGGGCGACGGTCATTCGTCAGCGTCGACAGCAAATGAGAAGGTGTCCGGGCTATGTCGACCGCTAGCGTCAAACTTGCTGTCATCATCGTCTCATACTGCAATGCCGATGATGTCGATCGTTGCTTGAAGTCACTCGCTCGTTCGGATTGGGATCACTTTGAGGTCTTCATTTGCGAAAATGGCGGGGAAACAGCCTACGGGAGATTACTGGCTGCGCTCGTGGGGTCGGATCGAACGTTGCAACGAATTTCCGATGCGTCGGACACTCTTGACCAGCCACAGAAACGACTGGTCTCAGTGGCGAAATGCCGATTTCAGAATCGCGCGAATGTCGTCCGAGTTGGGCTCGCGACCGAAAATCTCGGTTACGGAGGCGGCGTCAACGCGTGGCTAGAGCCACTACTCGGCGTCCCCGACTGGGGTTCAGTGCTTGTCCTTAATCCCGATACCGAAGTGGATAGCCGTAGCCTGTCGGAATTAATTGCCAAGTCTGCCGAGGGATTCGGCATGGTTGGCGGAAGCCTGGTTTTCGACAACAGCCCCGACAAGGTCATCAACTACGGATTGCATTGGTCCCGTGTGACGGGCCGCGTCGTCGCCGTAGGAAGGAATGCGCCAGCGGGTAGCGCACCATCGGCCGAGGACCTTGGCAGGATCGATGCCGTAAGCGGCGCGTGTGTTCTGGTAACGCGAGCGTTCGTCGAAGACGTCGGTCTCATGGCCGAGGACTATTTCCTCTATATGGAAGACCTCGATTGGGGACGCCGGCGGGGAAAGCACCGCATTGGCTTCGCGAGCAAAGCTGTCGTTCGCCACATTGGGGGAACGACCATCGGATCTGCCGTTGCCCTCGAGAAGCGCTCGCATCTCTCGATCTATCTGTCTGCTCGCAACAGCATTCTCTATGCTCGGCGCTTTGCGGGATGGCGCTGGATCTGCCATTTCGGAGTCGGGCTGTTGTTTGCAGCGCGATATATGCTCAAAGGCTCCTTGTCGGCCGGAAGAGTTGCTTTCGTGGGCTTGCTGGACGGCGCAAAGGGCAAGACGGGGCGGCCGGACGCCGCGCCTGGGCCGCAACAGCTTGGTTGATCGGCGCGCCGATCCCAATCAGATCCAAGCACACGCCATTGGTTTGAGGTTACCCGGATGGCGGAGGGAGCGACGGCATGTCAACTGTCCCCTCCAATACCGCCCCAACGGCAATCGATCCGAAAATCGACACGAGTATGTTCTTGATTTTGGCGGGCGAAATGCTCGTTTCAATATCTGTATTTTCCAACCGGTGGGCGTATTCAGCGCAGGTATCTGATGGCAGATCCATCGATCCTCGACGGTTCGATTATTTAATCGTTTTTGTCCCCAAGATAATATTGACGGGGCAGGCTGATTCGGGGGCTCCCAGTATTCCCCAGCATATGTTGAGGCTCGCCGTTACAGCACTATGAAACGAGTGCCGCGCGAAAAACAAACCGTTCTTGCAGCTATCGGGTCCTATTAAACGCCGTGATCTTATTAAATGCCTTGATGCGAAATTTACTCTGCACCAGAACTGCCAGAAAGCCGGCGTTTTTTCGCAATCCAATTAACTGCGCCGAAATTGTCGCTCCTTATCTTGAGGCCATGGTTGCGGTGCTCAGAACACCGGATTTATTCTTCTTGTGGTTTTTCGAGCACACTGAGACTTTGACCAGGGTAGCTAAGAAATCACCTTGGGTGGGCCGTCATGTCGTCCCAAAAAAGCCTCTGCCAACGACCAAGACGCATACCCGGGCGCTGCGCTAGCAGAGCTGCACTTGGGGTATCGTCGCTCGGGACAAAATTGGGCGCGTGCCTGGGACAAACTAGATAGGCACTATTAGGAGAGAACTAGATGGTATCCATTCCGCTGAGCTGGAATGACCCGATGTTTAACAGCGTCACTAATATCAATGGCGCTTCGGTTGCACAGGGCGGGACGCTTTCGAATAAGAGTATCAGCGACATGTCCAGCGGCGATGCGTCGGTCGGAGGCACGGGCTCGTTCAACCTCGACACCGTCCGCATTGATTCAAGGGAAGGCGTGCGCGTTGGGACCGGCGGCGACTTCAACATCAATAACTCGTATATCGAAACAACCGGACTGGCGGGCGATCACGCCGATGGTATTCAGGCCTATGCCCCCGGGGCCAGCGGGAATATCACCGTCACAAATTCATCTATTGTGTCCCACAACAACTCAAATGCGACCGCTGGAATTTGGATTGCGGATAATTATGGCGGGTCGCTCACGCTGGACAATGTGATGTTCGAGGGCGGTCCGTATGGACTGCGTATTGCCGCCGATGATCAAGATATCACGGTAGCTCTCAAGGACGTGTATTTTGTGGGACCCTTTGGTGGTGGCCCGCTACTCTTTCAGCAAGTGAATGCGAAAATACACATCACTCAGTGGGAAAACGTACGCACCGCGACGATCGTGAATGGTCAACTCGTTCCGGGCGATCTCATCCCGGCGCCTTTGCCGGTGGAAGGCGGCGGCGCTCCGAGCACGCCTCCGAGCAACCCTCTGGACGCGCCGGTGATCGCTTCATACTCGAACGACACAGGAAAAGTCGGCGACGGTATTACCAGCGACAACACGCTTCAGTTGAAGGGGACCGCCGCGGCAAATAGCACCATCAAGATCTTCGACGGCACGAAGCAGATCGGTACGACCACTGCGAATGCGAGCGGGGGTTGGGAGTATATTACGTCGGTGCTGACCAACGCCCAGCACGTGCTGAAGGCAACGGCCACCAACACGAGCGGCCAGACCAGCGCCGCTTCTGCCGCGCTTACGGTGACGGTCGACAATATTGCTCCGACTGCCCCGGCCGTGAAGAGCGATTCGGTCGTCGACACGAACAAGGTGCTGTTGTCCGGCACCGCCGAGGCGGGCAGCACGATCAAGGTCTATGAGGGGACGAACCTGGTCGGTACCGGGACGACGGCCGCGAATGGTACCTGGAGCATCACCACTAGCGCCATGTCGACCGGATCTCATACGCTGACGACCACGGCGACGGACGTTGCCGGCAATGTCAGTGCTGCCTCGCAGGTGGTCGATCCGGTGGTCGGTGGCCCGACGACGACGCCGCCGACGCAGCCTTCCGCGACGCCGAAGATCGTCTCCTTCTCGAACGACAGCGGCAAGGCCGGAGACAACATCACCAACGACAACACGCTGACGCTCAAGGGCACCGCCCAGGCCAATGCCACGGTCAAGGTGTTCGATGGCAACACTCAGGTCGGGTCCATCAAGGCCGACGCCAGCGGCAACTGGAGCCTGACGACTGCGGCGCTGAAGGACGGTGCTCACAGCTTGACCGCCACCGGCACCGATTCGTCCGGGAAAGCCAGCGCGACGTCCACAGCGCTCGCCGTCACCATCGATACCACGGCGCCGACCGCGCCGGCGTTGAAGGCGAACTCTGTTGTCGATACCAACCACGTGCAGTTGTCTGGAACGGCCGAGGCTGGCAGCACTGTCAAGGTCTATGACGGGTCGAATGTCGTCGGTACCGCCACGGCGGGGACGAACGGGAGCTGGAGCGTCACCACCAGCGCTCTGTCGAACGGCACTCACGACCTCACCGCGAAGGCAACGGACGTTGCGGGCAATGTCAGCGCCGCGTCGCAGCCCTTCCATTCGGTGATCGGTGGTGGATCGACCACACCGTCTGGATTGACTGGCCTTGTCCAGGTCGACAACCATTATTTCCTCGGAGCTACCGGCCCCGAGCTGAAATATAGCGGCGCCGCTGTGACAGCCGGCCAATTCGATGACTGGATTCCAATCAGCTCAGTCAAGCTGGATGGCGGCGGCTACGATGTTGCGTGGAAAGACTCAAGCGGGCAGTTCACCTTCTGGACTACGGATAGTCAGGGCAACTTCAAGTTCTACCCGACCCACGGCGTTGCTCTTGCTGCCAACAGCACAACGGTCCAATCGTATGAGACTATTTTCCATCAGGATCTCAACGGGGATCACACCATCGGTGTTCCGGGCACAACCCCGACAACGCCAACGACCCCGACAACCCCAACCACTCCAGCTTCAGCGGTGAATTTCAGTTCGCTCACCACGAGCTCGAGCAATGTAGTTACGATGAAAGGCACTGCTGATGCATTCAGCCAAGTCAAGATGTACGACGGCAAGGCGTATATCGGGACGACGAGTGCCGGTGCCGACGGTAACTGGAGCTTCACGAGCACGTCTGCCGTATCCAACACCGTGCACTCGTTCAAAGCGGTAGGGGTCGACAGTGCCGGTCACACAACGGCCAGTTCGGGTAGCGCGATCCTTGGCTCGACAGGCAGCAATACGCTGACGAGCACATCGGGCAACGACTTGTTCGTCGGCAAGGGTCATCCAGACACGTTCGTATTCGCTGCGAATTTCGGTAAGGATGTCATCAAGGACTTCGCTGCTTCCGGGCCCTCGCACGATACGATCCAGTTCAGCAAGAGTGCGTTCAGTGACTTTGCCAGCGTTCTCAACCACGCTTCGCAGGTCGGGCAGGACGTGGTCATTGCGAACGGAGCTGACTCGCTCACGCTGAAGAACACCAAGCTTGGTGCACTGCAGAGCCACGACTTCCATTTCGCGTAAGCGAAGGGGCGCAATAAGTCGAAGAACATTCAGCGCCGTGGAGATTAATCTCCACGGCGCATGTTAGGGGACACGTGCCATGACTAATCTTGGACGGCGGGGAGATGTCTCCCCGTCGGTAAATATTGAGGAGATGGAAGTATCGCGATGGGCGATATTTATCGCCGCCTTAGGACTTCTGGCAGAGCGGGCGCGATCATCGTCGCGAGAGCTCACCAGGTTGGGCGAGCGTTCGGTCGAGATCGTGCGAGCGCGGCTGTTTGCCCGCCCGCCGCGTCCTGCCGACTTCTACGATGAGCCGCAATCCGAGATATCGGCATTCCTGAGTTCGTGCCGTCGGATATTCTGGAGCCTTGCCGCCTTCAGCGGCCTGAGCAACCTGCTGATGCTCACCGGCTCGTTCTTCATGCTTCAGGTTTATGACCGGGTGCTGCCCGGTCGCAGCATCCCGACGCTGGTCGCGTTGTTGGTGCTGGCGATGGTGCTTTATCTGTTCCAGAGCGGCCTCGACCTCGTCCGAAGCCGGATCAGTGTTCGGATCGGGCGTTACCTCGATGAAAGGCTCGGCCTTCGTGTGTTCGATGCAGTCGTGCGCCTGCCGCTCAAGACGCGCGGTGATGGCGACGGCCTGCAGCCATTGCGCGATCTCGATCAGGTCCGCAGCTTCTTGTCCGGAGGCGGGCCGACCGCGCTCTTCGATTTGCCCTGGATGCCGATCTATCTTGGCATCTGCTTCCTGTTCCATTTCTGGATCGGCGTGACCGCGCTGTTGGGCGCGCTGGTGCTGGTCGGAGTCACAGTCCTGACGGAGACCCGAACGCGCGGTCCGGCGAGGGCCTTCTCGCGTCTCGGGGTCGCGCGCAACGCACTCGCCGCCGAGGGGCGGCGAAACGCCGAGGTCCTGCAGGCGATGGGGATGAGGCGGCAGGCGGCGCTGCGCTGGCAGGACGTCAACAGCAAGTATCTCTCGGCGCATGAGCAGGCGAGCGACGTTGCGAGCGGGCTCGGCGGGCTCTCGAAGTTCTTTCGCTCGTTTCTGCAGTCGCTTGTTCTTGCGGTCGGTGCGGTTCTCGTCATCAACCAGGAATCGACCGCCGGCATCATCATCGCCGGCTCGATCCTGACGGCGAGGGCGCTTGCGCCCGTGGAGGTGGCGATCGCGAACTGGAAGGGATTCGTTGGCGCCCGACAGTCGGCGCATCGGCTGGATCGCTTGCTGAAGCTCCTCCCCGACGAAGTTTCGCCGCTTGGACTGCCTGCGCCCAAAGAGGCGCTCGTCGTGGAGCAGCTCTATGTCGCGCCCCCGGATTCAGAGAAGCTGATCCTCTCAGATGTCTCGTTTCAGTTGAAAGGCGGCGAGGGCGTGGGAATTATCGGCCCCAGTGGGTCCGGTAAGTCGACGCTGGTTCGGGCCCTGGTCGGCGTCTGGCCGCGGCTGCGCGGCAAGATCAAGCTCGACAACGCGGCGCTGGAGCAATGGTCGCCCGACGCGCTGGGCAAGCACATCGGCTATCTGCCGCAAGACGTCGAGCTGTTTGAGGGCAGCATTGCCGTCAACATCGCGCGGTTCGACCTTCAGGCCACATCCCAGGGGGTGCTGGATGCCGCACAGGCAGCCGGCGCGCATGATCTCATCCTCTCGCTCCCGGATGGCTATGCCACCAAGGTCGGCGAGGGCGGAATGGCCCTATCCGCCGGTCAGCGGCAACGCATCGGGCTCGCCCGGGCACTCTACGGCAATCCCTTCCTGGTGGTGCTTGATGAGCCGACATCGAACGTCGATTCCGAAGGCGAAGAGGCGCTCACGGAAGCGATCCTGAATGTTCGCCGCCGCGGTGGCATCGTGGCGGTGGTTGCGCACCGGCCGAAGGCGCTCGAAGCGGTCGACCATGTCCTGGTGATCGGCGAAGGAAGGCTTCAGTCGTTTGGGCCGAAAGAGGAGGTGCTCAACAAGGTGCTGCGACCAGCAGCTCCGCTCCGGGTTGTGGCAGACGGGCAGGGAGGCGGACGATGGATCGCCAAGTAGTCCAAGTCGCAACGCCGGCGCTGCACTCCATCCAGCGCTACATCATCGTCGGCATGTTCATGGTCGGCTTCGTCACCTTCGGTATTGGCGGCTGGGCTGCGACGTCGCAATTGTCGGGCGCCGTGATCGGCCAGGGCGTCGTCGTGGTGGATTCAAGCGTGAAGAAGGTCCAGCACGCCACCGGCGGCATTGTCGGCGAACTGCGTGTCCGCGACGGTGACCGCGTGAAAGCCGGAGATATTCTGATCCGCCTCGACGAGACCCAGACGCTTGCGAATGCAACGATCGTCACCAAGAGTTTCGACGAATTGCTCGCTCGCCAGGCGCGCCTTGAGACGGAGCGCGACGGCGCCGATCAGATCGTATTTCCGCCGACGCTGCTTGAACGGGCGAGAGACAGCAAACTGGAGGCGGGGCGCGCGATCTCGGCGGAGCGCACCTTGTTCGATCTGCGCCGGCAGTCCCGGAGCGGCCAAAAGGCGCAGCTCAAGGAACGCAAGGCACAGCTTCAGGATGAGATCAAAGGTTATGCCGGTCAGGCCGAGGCCAAGCAGAAGGAGGTCGACTATATCCGCCAGGAACTCGAGGGCGTCAGGACGCTGTTCCAAAAGAACCTGGTGCCGATCACGCGCCTGACCGCACTCGAGCGCGACAGCGCGCGGCTGGAAGGCGAGCGTAGCCAGTTGAGCGGCATGATGGCGCAGGCAAAGGGAAAGATCGCCGAAATCGAGCTTCAGATTATCCAGATCGATCAGGACCTGCGAACCGAGGTTGGCAAGGATCTCATCGAAACGCGCTCCAAGCTTTCTGAACTCACCGAGCGGAAGACCGCGGCGGTGGATCAGCTCAACCGCATCGATATTCGCGCGCCGCAGTCCGGCCGCGTTCATCAGCTTTCGGTTCACACCGTAGGAGGTGTGATCGCGCCCGGTGAGCAGATCATGCTCATCGTGCCCGATGCGGACGCCCTCGCGGTCGAAGTCAAGATCGCACCGCGCGATATCGATCAGGTGTATGCTGGCCAGACCGCGACCATGCAATTTGCGGCGTTCAATCAGAAGACGACGCCAGAAGTCGACGGTGAGGTTAGTATGGTGTCGGCGGACCTGACGCAGGACCAGCGGACCGGCGGGAGCTATTACACGGCGCGCATCCTGCTCAAGGCGGACGAGCTTGCAAGGCTCGGATCGGCCAAGGTGGTGCCGGGCATGCCGGTCGATGTCTTCATCAAGACGCCGGCACGAACCGCGCTGTCGTACCTGGTCAAGCCGTTGCGGGATCAGGCCGGGCGCGCATTCAAGGAACGCTGAGATTCGCGAACTGGCGGCGTGGTGGGTCATCGATCATAGCGCGGGTGACCCGCCCGTTCGCGGTGGCTCGGCCATCGATACTGATGCTTTTTGTCCGCCGGACCGCGCTGGTCCGGCGGGCCGATGATGTGGCCTGAGATCGCGCTCATTGCGCGTCGCTCGAAACTAGCCGAATCAATTCCGCAACGCCCATGCCAAGTAGTCACTTCATGGAGGGCGACGCGATTTTATGTATATTAATTTTACAATTTAAACTTGAATATATATTTAAAATATTTATTGTTTTAACCGCGGCTATGGTGATTTTGAGGCTGTCCGGCTCAATGATTGATTGGTTGAGGGGTGAGGTTGTGTGGGACGGACGGGCCCTTTTGGTTCCCGCAGCCGTGCCATCCGGTCAGGCCATTTGCAGGATACCTCGTGAGACGGTTCACGTGCTGCGATTGTATTCTGACGCGATCGGTCGTGAGATAAATCTTGAACGGCAGAACATAGTGGAGAAGCTTGCTCCATTCCTCATTACGAAGCTGGCCCGAGCCAACCACGGCGAAGTCGTTGAGTTGTTCCCTTGGGAGGTCGACGACTAAAAGGGCGATGCCGATCCGTCCGACCTGAGGGATCTCCAAAAAACAGTCATGAATTGTGTTTCGACGGATCCGCACGACCCAGTCTCGTGGTGGGACTTTGAAGCTCACCCCACGGAAGTCGTTCGGCGTTGCAAGACGAGTTCTCCGCCACGTTGATGACAGGCGAAACGGTTCTGGTCAGACGAAGTTCGCGAAGAAATCTGGACCAGAGATAATCTAGCACGGTCCAGAATACCGGTTGCTGCGTATACAGCTCGCCGCGAAAGACGACGAACGAGCGTTGCGCTCCTGCGGTAAGATGCCGAATGAGGTTCGCGTTCGATCCATCGGGGGTCAGCTTTGCGACGTGCATTTCGCATGATGCTGTAGTGGCGCGGATGACCAGCGTTCCGGTCTCGTAGGTCGTGACCACATTGAAGTGCTTGCGTTCAAGAAATTCAACAAGGTCTTCCTTTAGATGACCTTGATAGTCAGGCGGGAGCACGATCTTCCATGCGATGGCTAGCGCGAGCGCGGCGGCAAGCGCTCCCTTAAATACGCTGGAAAAAATCACGCCTCACCCCTAGCAGGCAGCAACCGAGGATCAAGCCCAGCATGAGGATATTGCTAACAGCAGCTCCCAAATCGCTATGGAATGTTTCGTAGTGCCATTGGCTTAAGCCCATCAAACTCATCCGCGTAACATTCACCGCGATCACCGACGCGCAAGCCAGTAAGCACCAGAACACATCGTGGGTAGATCTCTTATGGTCGACCAATCGGCTCACGGTAACCCAGCAGAGAAATGCAAGCGACATGTTTGCAAGCGAAGAACAACTTGGCAGGATGACCAAAACTCCCGAACCGTCGGCGAACTCAACGATGTCTCCGGTCCGGGGAGTGTGCAATAACCAGCCGACAAGCGAGGCATCCATCCGCAATATGAAGTCGGCAAAGAACTGAAACAACAGCCGGCTCCAGAGCACAGGCACGGTGGTTGCCACCAATATGAAAGCACCACGCCGAGATGACGGATTTTCGGTGAAGATGATGACGTAGAAGCCTAACGCCGTTACTGCGAGCCAGCTCAAAGCGCCGATTGGCAGAATGACCAGAAATGCAAATGCTGCGCCTATGGCGAGTTCGAAAGAACGAATCCCAATCGTTCGATCTTGAAGAACGAGATATACCCCCGCGGCACACGATACCCAAACAAGTACGCTTACCTCGAAGGTTTCAAAGAAGGCCTCCACCCACCCAAGCTTGTTTATCGATTGGATGACGCGTGCCGCGAGCCCACTTAAGCAGCCAAGGGCAAAGAGTCCCGCGAAGAACTCGCCGCGCGACTGATCGCTCACCACTTTCGATAGGTTTCGGGTCAAGATTAATTCATTTAAAGTAGTCATTGCGATTTAATAGCTCGATTTATTTACTTTATCCACCGTTTTTGCGATGACAGAGGTTTTTATGGTCAGGCTCTGGTCTGAATCGTTGATGGGGCCGTCCTGAGCGGTGGATGGGCGCGCCGGGAGCGGATTCCATGCAAGGAGCTAGCTCACGCTATGTCGCGGCCGTGGCAGGCCCGCTCACCAAATCGAGTTGCTATACACTTCCTGCGTTCCATACAGTGCAACCCGATCGGTTCGGAGCAATATACTCGAAGAAGCCAGCACCGGGAATCTGGGGATTCACATTGCTGCGTGGTTGCGCAGACTCTGCAGACTCTATTGTCTAGCCGTTTTTCATTTCTCTATGGAAGTTCTCTAAGACAAAGTGGCGGTACACCTTACGCGCCTGAACGTAGATATGGTGCATAGGCATCGAACACCAACCTTCCATTGAGACTACGGGGTCTGAACGTAACCCATAATACGTGGTGCTGAAGAGATTATAGTGACCGGCTTCGTTATATATGTTGTATTGCAATGACAACTCAGTCTCATTTGCAACCATGCGGTAACTGTTCGTGCTCATGAGGGGTTCAATAGCCAATGTATAGGCTATAGGGCCTGTTGTTTTCCAGACGCCCCTGCCTCCGACGCCGTGTACCCACGATCGGTAATTTTGAATGTTTTTCAGGACCTGTTCAATCACTCTCCTCAGAAACGGATGGCCAGGCACGGTTATGATATGCCACTGCTGCACTTCCCGTTTTCGGTCAAAGCCAAACTCTTTTTGCATGCCCCAACCAGCGAACGGCTCACCAGGCTCATTACGCCAATGCGCTAGAATGAACTTGTCGTCCGGTCGAATAACGCTGTCGAGGGGCTTGAGAGTTGTGCTTTTGATATCAAGATAGACGCCTCCATGCTTGTACATGAGGAGATAGCGGAAAAGGTCCGCTCGCGCTGCTCCGTACTGCGGATTGATCCTACGGAACAGATTACTAATTTCTGCGCCATAAGAGTTGACGATAAAAGTATCGACCGCTCGATCGTCGTACAGTCGATATTCCCAACCCGGGTTCATGGCTTTGATGGCTTGGATATTGTCTGCCAAGACGTCAGATAGCCGATTTTTCGAGGGGCATGTTTGATGGATAATCCGGGGAATTTGAGATCCCATATCAAAGGTCGGAATTTCGATTGGAGCATTCATGCTGATCTCCATACGTCGTACTTCGAAGGGCGATTTGGTGTGCGGTGGTATGACGGTGCAAAACGTCGCCTTTGTAGAACTCTCCTGCCTAGGCGGATACGACGGCGGGCGCAGCGAGGCGCCAAGGTCGTGGAGGCAACCGCGAGGGGGTCGGCGGGACCGGGGGCCTGCGCAAGGTCAGTATCGTGCCGCGAGCCGATGACCATCCGATCCGGCCAACCTTGTGATCTTAGCCTGAGCTTTGGAGAGTATCGACTTCAGTAACGTGTTGTATCTATGGACATTTATAAAATGCGCTTGCAGGCGTGCTACGGCCATTATCGTCTGCTATCGTGAGGCTTTAGTCAATTAAAAGGTTGATCTACGACCGTTAATATATTCTATTTAATTTGAAGGTTGGAAATATTAGATGATGGTTTAAAGTGGTTTATTAAATCCCGCTGGCGTCATGGGGGCGCACCGTATACTTGCGGCCTCCGGCGGCTGCGGGTGACGGAGAACGCGAGATGAGCAGCAGGCCTCGCGTGGCGGTTCCCGTTGCGTCCTCGTTCGACGCATGATGGTGATACAATGAAGCCCGCCCAGGATTCGGCTGAACAAGAGGGCTTTGGATGTCGCCAGACTTCAATTCCGGAATGTCCGAACAGCGCGTCGACGAATGGCTCGGGCTCGTCAGGCGTTTTCTGCAGATTCTCGCAGCGCGCAAGAAACGTCAGTTCTCCCGAAGGGTGTCGATCGGCGATCTCCTCACAGAGCGAGGGGATAACGCGGCCGCGTACGGCTTCGGCGAGGGCACCACGATGTACGACAACGTACTCGTGCTCGGAGACGTTCGGGTCGGCCGGCATACATGGATCGGACCCGGCTGCATTCTGGACGGTTCGGGCGGAGGCTTGCAGATCGGCGATTGGTGCTCGATATCCGCCGGCGTTCAAATCTATACACATCATACCGTCAATCGCTCTATCTCGCTCGGCGAGAAGCCGGTTGACTACGCTCCGACCAGGATCGGAAACGGTGTCTATATCGGTCCGAATTCCATCGTTCAGATGGGCGTGACCCTTGGCGACAAAGCCATCATTGGCGCGAACTCCTTCGTCAATCGGGATGTGCCGGCGGGCGCCAAAGTATTCGGATGCCCGGCCCGAATGCGAGAAGCCGCGGAATCACCGGCTGGGGGCGTCGGCTGTGATCACGGCGCCAAGCCTTCGCGTGCTTCTGCCGGCTCTGCTGATTAGATCTGCCGACGGCGTAGCGCTTGCTCGAAATAGAGCGCCGCGCGGCCCAAGAACATGCCCACGCTGCCGCCCGCCATCTTTTCAAAGGCGTCCACCAGTCGCGCGTGCCGATCTATGGTCACGAGTTGCATGAGTTCAAAGAGTGCGGCGCTGCCAATGACGACGAACCACACAAACATGACGTGGCGCGGATAGGCCAAGTGGAAGAGGAAGCCGACGGTCGCAAATGCGGCAATATGTTCCAGGCTGGTTGAGGCCGGGAGCGTTGGCCTCGCGCCGATTGGCGACACCGAGGCATAGGCAAGAAAGCACAGGAGTGCCCAAGCGACGACCGCGACGAGTTTCTGAGGCATGGGGGGCACTGGTTCTTAGAGGAAATCCCGGAGGCGAGCGATTTCGATGATCTGTTCGGCGGGCAATACGGCCGTCACAAGCCGCGTTTGCGGTTCAGTACGTATCTCGTAGAGATGGCGTTGGTGTGCAGGCTTGGCCAGGAATGCCCGGATACACGCGTCCAAAGAGCCCTCAAACAAAACGTATGGTTCAGGCCAGCGGGTTCTCTTTGCGCGCTCATTCCCGATTGAAGGCCATTTCCTCAGTGTCGCAGTTGCGCTGAAATCGACGGGCGCGCACGGCAAAGATCCAATATATGCATCCGCCTCGCGCGTCCGGTGAGGCGAGGGTGCGGTTGTTTGCGCCGCTCTAATCATGGGGCCAGTCGAAGCTGGACGGGCCGGGATCCACGCCTGAAGAGACGTGGAACGTCTTGGCCTCTCCTTCGCCGGCGATTTCGGTCGTCGAACCATCACGCAGGGGCTTCGAAGGTTCGATCGAACTTGGCGGCATCATCTCTTTCCAGGCCGAAACCTTGGTCGTAACGCCATTGGGCAGATTGCAGATGCTGCGCTGGGACACTGTCCTCTCCTGCGGTGCTTTAGCTGCGCTGCACTATCTCCCTGGTCGGAACCTCCTTAAATTTCATGGCCGCGCACGCCCGCAGAGGTGGCCGCTGGCATCAAGTAAATTAAATATATTTAAATCGCAAGCGATTTAAAAGGAAACAATTGGGTGTGTGGGAGGCCGCCGGTGCGGGCCTGCAATCGAAGTTGTGCCGCAGGCAAGCGGTCAGCATGCTTTGTGACGATGCTTACCGCACGGTGACGGTTGAGCGCGTCAATGTTTGACATAGCGCGCACCACCGCTCGACCTGCTGCAGGCCGCGCAGCAGCTCGAACGGCGGAGCGATCGTGTGTCCGTTCCGGTGGTAGCGGATGCAAGGGCGCAATCGGACAGTTAGAGCGCCGCCTGGCTCGGCCTGTGCACCGGGAGTCGATCCTAGGATCGAAGGAGATGGCCGGGTCAAGCGTGCGTGAGCGTCGGCGGGCGAGCGTCTCGCTCGGGTAGAGAGATCAAAGAAGGCTGTGGAGCTTTGTTAACGGGGCCATCACATAGCAGTGTTCAGACCCATGATAGGGGAATGCCAGAGGTAAAATGCGAGAAGGCGATGCTCGCAGTGATGTTTTATTTTCAGATGGAAATCCATTCGAGGTTGACCCGCGGTTCCACGCTGACTAGGCTATCGTATAGTTAAAACAGCTCATACTTCTCGAATTAAGTGAGCCGAAAATTCCAGTGCCGGGTCATGGGCCGAGATAGTTCTGGGCCTGGTGCAGCGGTATCCTGATCTTCGAGACCCTTCGGAGGAAACCATTTGTTTGGTGCCTTCGGAAGAAACCGCCTGAATCTGCGCTTCGCTCAATTGACCTCGCAGTGCAATCGGATATGAGCGGTTCGACTGTTAAGTGGCGATGCGATCGAAACAACGTTGTTGCGGCGCTCCGCCGTGGAGCGCCGATGATGTCCAACAATGATCCAAGGAAGCGGGACTCGGATCGCGATGATCGTGGTAGCGGAAGGTTGGTTTAACGCGACACGACCGGCGAACGAGGTCAAATTGATACGCGGTTACCGCTATGAAAATCAGGTTGCACCGCATCTAACACGAACGGCTAGCTTGCGCGGATAATGACTAACATTCTACCTCGAGCAAGGGCGTTAGCGACGCCTTCGGTGTTTCGCCTCTCGTTTCTGACTGCGGGTATTTATGATAATTGTGATGCTGCTCGGGCCGAGTCTTCGGCTATGTCGGGTGGCGGATCCGGCCGCTACCTGCCGGCCCGAGCGCGTTTAGGCGGGAAGATGAAGAAGCACTCTCACGAGGAGATATTGTTGAAGCTCGTTCGAGCAGACGACCTTGCTCGAGCGGGCAATTCCCAAGTGGAGATTTGCAAGGCGCTCGGGGTAAGCGTGATGACGCTTCATCGTTGGCGGAAACTGCCTCTGCGCAGGACTGATGCGGTCGTTCCGTCCGATCCTGTGGGTGAAGGGAAGGTGCCAACCAACTCGCCAACGATTGATGAAATGCGCCGTGTGCTGGAGGAACTCACGCTGGAGAACCAGCGGCTGCGGAAGATCGTCACGGATCTCCTGCTGGAGAAGATGCGGCTTGAAGAAGCTTCGGCCGAGGCCTTTCCCGTTAGCCAGGCACGCAAGGCCTGATCAATCCTTATTGAGCCCTCGTGACCGCAGCTAGCTGATCTCCCGCTGGGGTGACAATCGCAAACTCCATGGCGGGGCTTCCGGCAGCCAAAGTGCTTGCCGGCAAGGCCGAGCATTGTTGCGGGGACAGGCGTTGGATGTTGCAATGATCCGAACGCTTGATTGACTGTGAACAAACTCGCTGCGAGCGGCCGGCATATATGTCGCGGACGCTTTTCGTAGACATCGCGCGCTATCGTCGGCTTCGGTGGGAGTGGTGGAAATCGCGCTAAAGCATGATGATTTTCTTCGAATCATCATGCCGCTCTATCTTGTTTGAGCATGATCTCCGCGCAAACGCTTCGCGTTTGTCGCGAGGGAAGACCGGTATCCACTTTTCCGGATCATGCTCTAATCCTCTCCAACCGCCCTTTCTACAGCGTCTGCGAGCTGTTGGATCTCCCGATCCGCCGCGTCTCCGGGCATGAAGCTCGCGACCGATTGACCGCTTGTAAAGGAGCGGACGAATGCCGAGCGACTGGCGATGGGAGGCGCGACGATCTCACCGAACTCGCTCAACTCCTCGACCAGTTGTCGGCCCTCGAGGGTGCGGCGATCGAGCCGGTTAGGAACCAGAATGACCTTGATCGCATCGCGCCGGCGCGCGCGTGCCGCATCGATGATGGCAAGCGTCTGTACAGTCGCGTCGAGATCAAGTCCGGAGGGGGTGCAGGGGACTAGGATCAGGTTTGCCAGGGCGATCGACGCACCCATTTCGCGCGCGTTCGGGGCGGTGTCGATTACCACGAGACCGGCCTGGATATTTCGCACCTCCTGGGCCCAGGCGGATACGGTGGTGCCTTCCAGAGCCATTTCGTAAACCGGGAATTCCAGGTTGCCCGGCTCGGCCCACTGCGAGGCGGAGCGCTGCGGATCGCTGTCGACGAGCGCGACGTCATGACCGCGGCGCGCCAGCTCGGCCGCGATACAGACCGCAATCGTGGTCTTGCCGACCCCGCCTTTTCGCTGGGTAACAGTAATGGTCCTCCGCATTGGTATGGGAGAGGTCATGCGGCGCCACACTAACAAATCTTCACATTTCAAAGCAAAATCAGCTGGTTACACTACCACTACCTAACGCATATCGACAATTGGCTTCTTCATGGAACCTCCCGGGATGTTCGGATTGTGGCCTGCCTGATCCCCACGCATACCTCATCCGCAGATTCCGTATGGTTGTAGCCGCGGATTGTGCCGAAATTACCCGAAAAAGCGCCCCTTCGGGGGCGGACTCGGATCGCCGGCCCGGCGATTAACAATGGCGTGACATTGAGCTCAAATCTGAGTTAATCGCGCGTGAATTTAATCCTTGACTTCGATTGTGCAGCGCGACTAACAATGGCTTAACAAACGACGCGATGCACCTTAACATTGAACATAGTTGTGTCGGGTTGAATTAGGCCTCTTCACTCTCGTTGTAGTTGTAGCACCTTCAACTTGCAGCACATTGGCGCTGACCGGCGTGTCAGCTGATCGGTGAAAAATCTTGGAATCTTGCCAGAGGGTACCATGGCCGTTACCTACTTGACGAAGACTGAGCTGGGTCAATTTCTCCACCACAGCGGCAACAACATCGAGTCGAGTGTCAGATCGGCATTGATCGACTCGTTAGAGCAGAGCGGTGTGTTCAACGATGGCGGAGAGGATGGCACGAGGGGATGGTTTCAATCCGGACCATTTGCCGGTGGGCCGGTGGCTCCCACCATTCAGGTGCTGGACGTTAAAACCTCCACGACAGTCGACACGACTCCCAATCTGAAAGCGATCATCCTCGATGACGCCGGTGGAAAAACGCTCAATGTGAACGGTGCCGACAACGACGTGTTCGTTGCAATGGGCAAGGGCTCCGACACCGTGCACCTGCACGACAGTGGCGATGATACGGTCTACGGCGGTGGTGGCAACGACCTGATCACCGGCGGACACGGCAATAGCTCGCTGTTTGGCGGTGCCGGCAACGACAGCATCTATGGCGGCACCGGCAACGACACGCTGGATGGCGGTAGCGGTAACGACTACCTGCTGGCCGGCACCGGTGCTCAGTCGCTGGTCGGCGGCGATGGCAACGATCTGATCAAGGACCTCACGTCCGGGCACAGCACGCTTTCGGGCGGCAGCGGCAATGACACCTTGGTCGGCGTGCAGGGCGATGTTTTCGAGGGTGGTAGCGGTAACGATCAGATCTGGCTCTATGGTGGCGCCGCGGGTGCGAACTCGACGCTGCAGGGTGGAGACGGCAACGATACCTTCCACATCCAGTCGCACTCCGGGAACGATACGATCATTGGTGGCAACGGCAACGATACCGTCGACTTTGCGGATCGTTCCTTCTTTGATGTCACGAAGATTGACGTTGATGCGAGCACGTCAACTTATACGCTCCACTTCAGTGACAATCAGACGGTTGCGGTCAGCGGAGTTGAAGATCTTCACTTCAACGACCAGGTCGTCACTCTGCCGAAACTCTAACTCGGCTGCTGAAGGTCATGCTAGTGAAGGCCCCGCTTCTGCGGGGCTTTTGCTTTTGTGACCGGAAGATGAGTTCAGGCGCGATTTACGCCTTTGTCAGGCCACATCGATCAGGTGATGTCGTTTACGCTTGATTTCGTATTGTTCTCACCCGCGTCCGATTGCGTCAGGAACCAATCTTGTCCGCCAGTATGAAGCGCTTGCTCAATGCGGGCTCCGGCCCCGGACCTGCCCGCCGAATTGCTCGAATGGTTGGCGAGCAAGGTTGGGAGGAAGTGCGCTTCGACATCGATCCGGAAGTCAAACCGGACGTTCTCGGCTCAATCTTTGATCTCGGCGGTTCCTTCGAACCGCAATCATTCGATGCTGTCTGGTCGTCGCATGTGCTCGAGCATCTCTATGCGCACGAGGTCTTTCCGACGCTGCGTCAGTTCCATCGGGTCTTGAAACCCGACGGGTTCGCCTTGATCACAAGCCCGGATATCGAATCAGTCGCTCAATTCATCGTCGAGCACGGGATTGCCGCCATCGCCTACAATTCGCCGGCGGGTCCGATCAGGCCGCTCGACATGCTCTACGGCCATTCGCGCGCCATCGAGGAGGGGCATGTCTATATGGCCCATCGCACCGGATTTACGGCCGAGCGCCTTGGCAACCTGCTGTTGATGGCGGGCTTTCCGACCGTGTCGATAACAACGGAGAACTTCGAGGTTTGCGCGCTCGCGCTGATGCCCGAGGCCGATAGCGAGGGCATCCAGAGGACTTTGTTAGAAACGGGCTTTAATTTTCAGGAAGCGTCGGCCTAGACGCTCATCACGGTGCCGGTTCGGCTGACAGTGCAACCTGCAGTCGACGGCCGCGAGCATTCGCTATCACGCTAAATGTTAGTGTTCCTGTCGTTTTTGTTGTATATATGTTAGCGCTAAGAACGGCGCATCGTTGGTCGCGCAGCGGTATGTCCGTAGAAGATCGTAACAGACGCTCGTAACAGATACATGGACTGAGCTTTCATGATCATCCAAGCGGTCGCCGAGAATACTGATGCGGATCCAGTGCCTCCGTCGGCGCTCGAGTGTCTGATCATCGTCGCTCGACAGCACGGGCTGCATCTCACCTCAACGCAGCTTATCAAAGACAACCTGCTGACCGATCAGGAAGTGACGCCTGATCAGCTCGTCCGCTGCGCGGAAAAGGCGGGCATGCGGGCGAAGCTCGTCAAGCTTGATTGGGACGGGCTTTCCCATCTGAAAAAGGCGCTCCCCGCTATCGTTCGCCTGCGCAACGGAAGCCATATGGTGCTGTTGCGTGTCGATGGAGACGCCAACAACACGCGTATTGTGTTGAGGGATCCGAAGGCGGCGGAAGATGCGCTGCTCGTGATCGACCGGCCGCGCTTCGAGGACATCTGGTCCGGAGATGTCGTTCTGGTCAAGCGCAACTATGAAATCTCCGACGAATCGCAGCCGTTCAGTTTCGGCCTCGTGGCCGCGTTGCTGTTCCGCGAACGTCGCATGGTTCGGGACGTCGCAATCTCAGCGCTGATCCTCGGATTCCTTGGTCTGGCGCCGATCATGTTCTGGCGCCTGCTGTCGGACAAGGTGATTTTCTACAAGGCATACAACACCTTTTATGTGTTGTGCCTCGCGATGCTGGTGATCATCGCCTTCGAGGCGGCATTCTCGTTCCTGAGGCAGTTTCTGGTTCATCGCCTGACGACCAGGCTTGACGTCAAACTATCCACCTACGTCTTCGAAAAGGTTCTCAACCTTCCCATCGACTATTTCGAGCAGACCGCAGTCGGTCTGGTGGCGCGCGACATCCGCGAAGTGTTCCGCATTCGCACCTTCCTGATGGGGCAATTGTTCGGCACGATTCTGGATTCGACGACACTGATCTTCTTCCTACCTGTCATGTTCTTCTTCAGTCCGGTCATGACCTTGGTGGTCCTGGCGATGTCGGGATTGATTGTCGCGTGGCTTATCCTGATGCTCCCGACCTACCGCAAGGCGTCGGCCGCCGTCCTTGCAGCGGAAGGTGCGCAGGGCGCCTTTCTGGTTCAGACGCTCAACGGCATCCGGACGGTGAAGTCGCTCGCGCTCGATGCGAGGCAGCGCCATATGTGGGACGTGCTGGTCGCGCGCGTCTCCAGGGCCCGGCTTGCGGAAGGGATGACCGGAAACGCGATCCAGGCCGTCGTGCGCCCGCTGGAGCGGCTGGCGGTAAGCGGTTCATATGCGCTCGGCGTCTATCTCGCGCTTGTCAGCAATGATCCCGTCGTCATCGGAGCGCTGTTCGCCTTTCTGATGCTGTCGCAGCGCGTGTCGGGCCCCCTGATGCAGATGGCACAGCTTATCAATCAGTACGACGAAGCGCGAAGCGCGGTCGCCACCGTCGGCAACCTGGTCAACCAGCCTGCCGAAGAGGGGCGTTCCGGACATGGAGTCCGCTCGCCGCTCGTGGGCAAAGTGGAGTTTTCCGGCGTCACCTTCAAATACAAGGGTGCTGTCTCGCCGACGCTGAACCGCATCTCCTTTGAAGTGTCCCAGGGGACCACGCTTGGCGTGATGGGTAAGAGCGGCTCCGGCAAGACCACGCTCACGCGCCTATTGCAGCGACTTCATTCGGACTACGACGGATTGATCAAGATCGATGGCATCGACGTTCGCGAATACGACGTCGACCATCTGCGCCGGAACATCGGCGTCGTGCTGCAGGAGAATTTCCTGTTCAGCGGCACGATCCGGGAAAACATCTCCGCGGCCAAGCCGGATGCGACCTTCGACGACATCGTCAAGGCGGCCAGGCTAGCGGGCGCGGAGGAGTTCATCGACAAGCTGCCCCGGGGCTACGAAACCCAGATCTACGAAGGTTCGCCCAATCTCTCGGGAGGGCAGCGGCAGCGGCTCGCGATCGCGCGTGCGCTGATCGTCAATCCGCCGATCCTGATTCTCGACGAAGCGACCAGCGCGCTCGACGCCGACAGCGAGGCGATCGTGAACGCCAACATCTCGCGGATCGCGCATGGCCGAACGCTGATCATCATTTCGCACCGGCTGTCCTCGCTAACGGCGGCGGACGCGATTCTCGTGCTCAATCGCGGCGTGGTCGACGACATCGGGCGGCACGAGGAGCTTTTGGAGCGCAACGACATCTACAGTTCGCTTTGGTACCAGCAGAACACGCATCTGGTGCCCGCGAACCGGAATGATAGACCGAACTTCCGGAGCCCGACCCTTGTCTCCTAATCAAGCGTCGCTTGCCACCGTTCGCCAATTCCAATCGGAGACCGACGCGATTCGGGAGGAGGCCGAGCCGCTGGTTGCGCGGGCCACCCTGTTTGTACTTTCCGCGTTTCTGGTCGCGATCGTCGCGATCCTGTGCCTGACGCGGATCGATCGCGTCATCACCAGCATTAGTGGCAAGATCGTCCCGGCCGGTCAGGTCAGCGTGCTGCAGGCGCTGGATCCCTCGATCATCAAGACGATCGACGTGCGCGAAGGCGAGCAGGTGCAGCCGGGGCAGTTGCTCGCGACGCTCGATGCCACCTTCACGTCAGCGGATCTAACTCAGGCGAAATTGCAGATCGCGAGCCTTGAGACGCAAGTGGCGCGCGACGAGGCCGAGCTGAAGCAGCAGCCGCTCGTGTTCCCCGGCAAGTCAGACCCTGACTACCAGAAATACGCGGCGCTGCAGAAGGCGCTCTATGATCAGCGGATGGCGCAATATACCGCTCAGCTCAACAGTTTCGAATCGAAGATCAAGCAGACGCAGGCGACGATCGAAAAGCTTCGCGGCGACGATGCCAGGTATCGGCAGCGCGACGAGGTGCTACAGAAGATCGAAACGATGCGCACGACGCTTGCCGAGCACGGCACCGGCTCGCAGCTCAACATGTTCATTTCCCAGGACACCCGGCTGGAATTGCTGCGGACGTTGGAGAATACGCACAACAGCCTGATCGAGGCTCAAAATACGCTGGGATCGCTGGTCGCCGATCGTGACGCCTTCAAGCAGCAGTGGTTTGCGCAATTGAGTCAGGATCTGGTTACGACGCGCAACAAGCTCGACGACGCGAGATCGGCCTATGACAAGGCAGAGAAGCACCAGGATCTCGTGCGCTGGACCGCCGCTGAACCCTCTGTGGTGCTGACCATGGCAAGGCTTTCGGTCGGCTCGGTCCTAAAGCCAGGCGATCCCTTCATCACACTCATGCCGATCGACACCAAACTTGAGGGGGAAATCAGGATATCTTCGCGGGATATCGGGTTCATCCGGGCTGGCGATCCCTGCACCATGAAGATCGACGCCTTCAATGCCGCGGAGCACGGCACGGCTGAAGGCAAAGTGCGCTGGATCAGCGAAGGCGCGTTTACGACCGATGAGGATGGAAAGCCGCTCGAATACGCCTACTACAAGGCGCGGTGCTCGGTGGACTCGTCCAATTTCAAGGACGTGCCTCACAATTTCCGTCTGATCCCCGGCATGACCCTTGCGGGAGACATCAATGTCGGCACCCGATCGGTCGGAATGTATCTGCTCGGCGGGATGCTCAAGGGCATTCGAGAGGCCATGCGCGAGCCATGACACTGTCGGCGCGATCGCTTTTTCAGTGGATTCGACCGGCTTCCACGTTCTCCCAGGAAGGGCCGCTTGAGCGTGGAAAGGCTGCATACGAGAGCGGTCAGTATTTGGAAGCGCTCAAGCTCTGGAAGCTCGCGGCGCAGTCGGGTGAGGCTGAAGCGAGCTATCGGATAGGAATGCTTTATGTGAGGGGCGAGGGGGTCGTGAGAAGCGTCCCGGACGCCGCGATCTGGTACGAGCGTGCGGCCCAACTAGGCAACATCGACGCGCAATTTCAGCTCGGCCTGATCTTTCTGTACGGGGCCAATCCGGTACTCGGTCCTTATCGGCATGAAACATGGTACCAGTCCTCCGCCGCTCGGCTGGGTGACGAAGCATCAAATGTGCAAGACTTGATATTCCCGCACGGAACGAGTGTTGCGAAGGATGTGGACGCCGCTTTTCGCTGGATATCGGCTGCGGCGGAGGGCGGGAAAGCCGAGGCGCAGACGGTCCTCGGCAACATGTACAGCGAAGGGCTGGGTTGCACGAAAGACTTCCAGACGGCGCTCGGATGGTATCAGGCCGGTGCCGAGCAGAAGTGTGCGCCGGCCGAATTCGCGCTTGGAGATGTCTACTATCAGGGCCGAGGCGTCCCCGTCGATTTCGAGCAGGCCGCGATCTGGTATGGCAAGGCTGCCGATCAGGATCATGTGAGGGCGCAGGTTGCGCTTGCCTTCATGAACCTGAAGGGAGCGGGGATGCCCGAGTCTCCTACCGAAGCGGCGCGGCTGTTCCAGAGTGCGGCAAGACATGACGATGCGATCGCGCTCTACAACATCGGTTTGTTGCGCTTGAACGGAAAGGGCGTCGCCAAAGATTCCGACTTGGCCGAAACCGCGTTGCGCAAGGCGGCGCGCAAGGACTACCTTCCGGCGATCCAGGCGTTGGCGGAGTTCTATTCACACGGCGCAGGGGCCGAGCCGGATCTGCGGGAAGCCGCAACTTGGTACGAGAAGGCCGCCGAGCGAGGCGACGTGCAGGCGCAGTTCTTCATCGGGCGCTTCTATGCGACCGGAACCGGCGTCTCCCCGAACATTCGTCAAGCCGCAAAGTGGTTCGAGCGTGCGGCCGAGAACGGCCACGCCACCGCCGCGTTCAACGTCGCGATCTTCTATCTCAACGGCTCCGGCGTCGAACGTAATGTGGAAACCGCGATCAAGTGGTTTGAGCGCGCTTCGGAGGGCGGCATCAGCGCCGCGCAGGTGCAGCTCGGCAGGCTCTACTCCGCAGGCAACGGCGTTCCGCGCGATCAAAAGCTCGCGGGAGAATGGCTGAGCAAGGCCGCTGTTGGCGGGGACCCTGACGCCAAGACCGCCTATGCGCTCTTCCTCCTTCATCATGATGGCTCGGCGGACCGGCTTGCGCAGGTGCAGTCGTTGTTGACCGAAGCTGCCGAAGCCGGCTACGCGCCCGCGGCCTTCCAGCTCGGCGCGATGCAAATGGGCAAGTTCGGTGGGGTTGCGGATGTGCGAGGCGCTGTCCCATGGTTTACGCGCGCGGCCAAAGCCGGCCATGTCGAAGCCCAATACACCCTTGCGCTCCTATTTGCCGATCCGAACAGCGGCGTGAATGATGCGCGAGCATCAGCGACCTGGATGACCGCGGCCGCGCGCGCAGGCAATGCGGCCGCGCAGTTCCAGCTTGCCGTCATGTATTGCACCGGCAATGGCGTTGCCCAGGATGTCGCTCAGGGTGTGACCTGGTACGAATCCGCCGCGCAGCAGGGACACACGGTTGCGCAGTACAACCTCGCTGTGATGCTGGGAAGAGGGCAGGGCCGCGAAGCAGATCCGAAGAAGGCGGCCGAATGGTTTCAGAAAGCCGCGGAGCAGGGAATGGCGGAAGCGCAGCTAGCGGTGGGAGACGCGCTGATGTCGGGCGCCGGCGTCGCACAGGATAGGGACATGGCGGTGCATTGGTATCAACAGGCGGCGCGACAGAACAATGAAGGCGCAGTGCGCCGCCTGAGGGCGATCGGCCTGACATTGGTGGACACTGAGCGATGAAGAAGGACGTTGTCCGTTCTGGAGCGGAAAGATGCAAAAGGAGGCAAGCAACAACAACAATTCGGGCACAACTGAAGCTTGCTTTCATATCGAAGACAGAAAGAGTGCGCTAATCTCGCGCTTGCGAAGTTAAGTGCTCAACGCTGAAGTGAATGTGTGACGATGGCTGATTTTCTTTCGAAACTCGCGCGTGACGCCGGCCAAAAGGAACCTCGGATGAGGCGCGGTGCGATCGCAAGGTCTCAACCCAAGGGGGAGACAAGCGCCGCAAAGACAAACGGCGCGGTTGCCAAGGAGGCCGTGAGCAAGCAACCAGAGCTTCCGCCTTCGCCCGAGCCGGCTGCACCAGCCGTCGATCTCACGGGTGCTGCGCGAACGCTCAAGGGGCTTGGGCTGTTCGATGAAAATTTCTATGCAACGAGCTACCCGGACGTGATCGCCGTCGGTGCCGATCCGTTCGAGCACTTCTTCCTCTATGGCTACAAGGAAGGCCGCAAGCCCAATCCGATCTTCGATCCGATCTGGTACGTCACGACCTATCCCGATGTGAAGGACGTGGATGTGCAGCCGCTCCTGCACTATGCATCGATCGGCGAGCCCGAAGGGAGGCGGCCGAGCCCGTATTTCCAGCCTGCCTGGTATCGCGAGAAGTACGGCATACCGGAGAAGGAGAGTCCGCTCGCGCACTATCTGAAGAACCGGATCGGTCCGTTCAGCCCGATTCCGGAATTCGACGCGCAATACTATCTACAGACCTATCAGGACGTTGCGACCGCCGGAGTCGATCCGTTCGAACACTTCATCTTCCACGGTTACAAGGAAGGACGCAACCCGTCGGCGGAGTTCGATACCAAGTTCTACATCCAGCGCTACTTCAAGGGTAAGACCGACCAGAATCCGCTGCTGCACTATCTGGAGCATCGGCACGAGGACGGCATCTTTCCGTCGCCGCCGGAAAATGAAGCCACCATCCCGGCCGAGATCAAGCGCTTCACCAAGCCGAGCGCGCAGTTCGAGGAACTGCGTCCCTTGCCCGCAAGCGCCAAGCCGCGCGCAAAGGTCCTGGCCTATTACCTGACCCAGTTTCACGCCTTCCCTGAGAACGACAAATGGTGGGGCACCGGCTTCACTGAATGGACCAACATCGCGCGCGGCGTGCCGCGGTTCAAGGATCACTATCAGCCACGGATCCCGCGCGATCTCGGCTTTTACTCGCTGGGCGACATCGAAACCATGCGCAAGCAGGTGAGGTTCGCCCAGGCGGCGGGTGTCTATGGCTTTGTGTATTACTACTACTGGTTCAACGGCAAGCGTCTGCTGGAGAGGCCGCTCGAGCAGTTCCTGAAGGCGCGCGACATCAACATGCCGTTCTGCCTGATGTGGGCGAACGAGAACTGGACGCGGCGCTGGGACGGCATGGAAGGCGAGGTCCTGATCTCGCAGGACTATCTCGCCGACGACGACGAGCGTTTGTTGTCGGACTTCAACCGGCACTTCAAGGACAAGCGTTACATCCGCATCCAGGGCCGGCCGCTCCTGATGATCTATCGTCCGCGCCTCATTCCGGATACCGCCAAGGTGATTGCGCGCTGGCGCTCGATCTTCGCGAAGAAGTTCAATGAAGATCCCATCATCATCATGAGCCAGAGCTTTGATGATTACGATCCTGCTCCGAACGGCATGGATGGTGCGATCGAGTTTCCGCCGCATAAGCTCACCAAATATGTCCCGCTGGTTAATTCCGAAGCCAAGATCCTAGACGACACCTATTCGGGCCAGATTTACGGTTATGACGACGTCGCCAAATACTCGATCGAAGAGCCGCGTCCGAATTTTCCGTTGATCAAGACCGTGGTGCCGAGCTGGGACAATGACGCGCGCCGGCAAGGCACGGGTCTGGTGATCCAGGGCTCGACGCCGCAGAAATACGAAGCGTGGCTGGCGACGCTGGTCGAGCAGGCGCAGAAGCACACGTTTTTCGGAGATGCCTTCGTCTGCGTCAATGCCTGGAACGAGTGGTGCGAAGGTGCCTATCTCGAGCCGGACCTGCATTTCGGATCGGCTTACCTGAACGCCACCGCGCGTGCGGCCACCGGCCTGACGCGCGACCTTTCGCTGCCAAAGATTCTGCTGATTGGGCACGATGCGTTCCCGAGCGGCGCGCAACATCTGTTGCTCAATATCGGCAGAACGCTACGGAGCGCCTTCAACATTGAGGTCGAGTATCTATTGCTGCAGGGCGGTGCGATGGAGTCCGAATACGCTTCCGTGGCTCCGCTCACCGTTCTCAAGCAGGCCTCCGAGATCCCGGCGACCTTGCGGCACTTCCGGGAGAAGGGGTTCACGGCCGCGATCGCCAACACGTCGGCGAGCGGACGCGCCACCAAGTTCCTCGCCGAGATGGGTTTTCGCACCATTTCGCTGGTGCACGAACTGCCGCGGATCCTTCGCGAGAAGAATCTCGAGGACGTTGCACAGATGGCGATCGGCAGCGCACAGCACGTCGTGTTCGCCTCCGAATTCGTCCGCGACAGGCTGGTGGAAGCGCTCAAGCTCGACGCCGGTGACGGGCGATTCATGATCCGCGCGCAGGGCAGCTACAAGCAGATCGAGCCGGCGCCAGCGGAAGCCGTCTTGGTTCGCAAGGAGTTTGGCATCGCCCCCACCGACAAGATGGTGCTTGGGGTCGGCTATGCCGACCTGCGCAAAGGGTTCGATTTGTTCCTGCAGGTCTGGAACTTGGTTCGGCAACAGCATCCGAACGTCCATTTCTGCTGGGCTGGCGGCATCGATCCTGGCCTGCAGGAATGGTTGGGACCTGAAATCAGGCGCGCCGAGGCCACCGGCCGTTTCCATCTCGCCGGCTTTCGTTCCGATATGCAGGCGCTCTATTCCGCTTCTGATATCTACGCCCTGACCTCGCGCGAGGATCCATTCCCGACGGTGGCGCTGGAGGCGCTCAGCGTTGGCGTGCCCGTGGTTGCTTTTCAGGACTCCGGCGGCATCCCCGGCTTCCTTCTCAAGGAGAACGTCGGCCGCGTCGTGCCGTATTGCGACGTGCCGGCGATGGCGCAAGCCGTGGAGAATTTCCTGCGCCGGACGCCATCGGAGGCCGAGCGCGCCCGCATGACCGAGATCATCCAGACCAAATTCGCGTTCGCAGACTATGTCCGCGATCTGCTCCGGCTTGCCGTTCCTTCGCTGCCGACCATCTCGGTCGCGGTTCCCAACTACAATTACGCGCATTGCCTCCCGGAGCGGCTCTACACTATCTTCGACCAGAACCATCCGGTCGAGGAGATCATCGTGCTGGACGACTGCTCCTCCGACGACAGCATCCCCGTCATCATGAAGCTCGCCGACGAGCGCCAGCGCGATCTTACACTCGTCATCAACGAGCAGAATTCCGGTTCCGTGTTCGCGCAATGGGCCAAGGCGGCGGAGATGGCGAGGGGCGAGTTCCTCTGGATCGCCGAAGCCGACGATCTCTCCGAGCCCACCTTTCTATCGAGCCTGCTCGCATTGATGAACGGTGATCCCGACATCGCGTTCGGCTTCAGCGACTCGAAATCCATCGATGCCGACGGCTCCCATCTCTATGCGAGCTACAAACCGTACTACGCCACCATTGAGCCCGGCGCATTGTCGCGGACCGAGATGTTTGACGGCCGCGACTTCGTGACCCGGTACCTCGGTGTCAAAAACACCATCCTGAACGTCAGTTCGGTACTGTGGCACCGCGAGGCGTTGTTGCGCGCGCTCGAAGCCTGTCGCGCCGACCTTCGCGACCTTCGCATGGCCGGCGACTGGCGCATCTATCTGGAGGCGCTCGGCACGCGAGGCGCCAAGGTCGCGTACATCGCCGATCCTCTCAACATCCACCGTCGTCACGCCGCGAGCGTCACGCACTCGCTCAAAGCACAGAAGCATATCGAGGAGATCGATAGCATGCACCGTATCGCCCGCGAGCGGTTTGGATTCACGGATCGCGAAACCAAATCGCAGGCCGCCTATCTGGAAGAGGTGACTGCGCAACTGCTCGGCGCGCCGCTGGAAGCGGAGAAGCCGAAGCGGGCCATAGAAAAGCCGCCGGCCAAGGTAAGTGCCAAGGCATAAGGCTCCGGGAATAACGAGTACAGGTTGGGGTTATCAATGTTCGTTCCGTCTGCCGTTTCGTTGCTCAACGCGCTGAAGATAGATTACGCGACCTTCGAAAATGGAGGACGAGTTGAGATACCTGCCGGCCTTTTCAAGCTGCTGCTTCAAATTGCGTTGGCGTCGGCCGACTTCGATGAGGATGGCTATTTGAGAGAGAATCCGGATGTCGCGAAGGCGCTCGGCAGCGGTGAGATTGAAAGCGCTCACGTGCATTTTATTGGATTTGGCTATTTTGAGGGACGGCACGGCGGCGGTCCTGAAGTTGACGAAGACTGGTATACGCAGAAATATCCAGACGTCGCCGCTGCGGTTCGGGAAGGAAAGATCAAGTCAGCCAAGCAGCATTTTCATTTGATTGGCGGTGCGGAAGGACGCAGTCCGAACCTCGATCAGGAGGAGAATGCAGCACAGTGGAAGAAAGCGCTGCGATCCTGACAAGAGGACCGCAAACGCTTTTCCGAAGTGTGGCAGCCCTGGCTTGTCACACATCTGTAATGTCGCCGGGTTGTCAATTTGCATGAAATCACTCCGACTCAATGCCCGATACAATTCGGCGTCCTTCCGGACGCTGGCTGCGTGCGTTCTTTCGGTGGTGTTGACGAGTTGGCCGGCCTTGGCTGGAGACGACGTCCTGATCGGCGCTCTTCGCTGGGATAACTGGACCTCGAAAAGCCCTGAGGTGAAGGTCCTCGCGCAACCGGAGTGGAAGGATCGCGTTCCCTTTTTTGCGCGCTATGACGAGCAGGGGCACCTGACCATCTCGGGAGACATGGACAATGTTCTGACGGCTGAGGTGGCTTATGCCTACTCGGCAGGGATCGACTATTTTGTCTTTGGCTTTTATCCGGAGACGGGATCGTGGGGGCGGAACGTAACCGAGTCGTTGTCGCTCAACCGCGCACTTGCAACTTACCTTCGCCTAAAGGATCGGAAGGGCATACGTTTCGCCGTCTCGCTCAATCAGAGCTTTCCGGAACAGGACGTTGCCGACATATCCGAGAGCATCGCAGCGTTCGTCACCGACAAAGGCTACGTTCGTACTGCGAATGGTAGCGCTCCCTTGTTCGTCTTTACGCAGAATCCGAAGGGATGGGGAGCGGTCTATGGGAGCGATGAAGCCGCGAGGCGGGTCGTTCAGCAGATAAAAAAGCGTGTATACGAGAAATCGGGAGTAAATCTGCTCTTCATTCTCGAATACCCGGATCCCGCGGTTGCAGCCGAGCAGGCGCGCAATACCGGCATGGATATGGCCAGCGCCTATTCCACTTTCGCGCCACCTCGGCCGGGGGAACATGTGTTTTCGGATTGCGTTGCCAACAACTCGAACTATTGGGGGCGTGCGACCAGTGCGGGATTTCCGTTCGTGCCCAATGTCACGCTTGGATGGGACCCGCGGCCGCGAGACTCGGTTAGAGTTCGTGATGGCAAGGAGCCGCAGGTCAAATCCTGGTGCGATCCACCCCGAGACAACAATCTGAAACAACTGCTTCAGTCGGCTTTCCATGCTGTCGCAAGTCAACCCGGCCCTCTGCCTTTCCGGAGTGTTCTCGTCTATGCCTGGAATGAATTTACGGAGGGCGGGTGGCTTGCTCCAACCTGGAATGGCGGAACGGCGAAGCTCGACGAGTTCCGCAAGGCGACAGGCCGGAATCGGACGATCGATCGCGTAACAATCACTTGGCCCGACGTAGCCAAGAGCGATCGATGTCCTGTGAGAACCGGGGAGCGAGATCGAAAGGAAGTCCTGCAACAATGCTCTCGCAACGTCGAGGTGAGTGAGGTACCCCGATGGCCTTGTCCGCCAGGGATGCGTTCGTCGGAAGACCGCGTTCGGGCGCCGACCGGTCTTGAGGCGCTTTACTGGTCCGGGCTTTGGATCGAGCGGACGTGTATCGGCGGCTAATGTGCACTGTGACGATCAGTGCTAGTCTGAAATTGCATCTTTGTTCATTACGTCACGAGCTGGTTGACGGTCCTCTTGGGAGTTATAGGTGAGCTCGCCTCTCAGAAAATGGCACGAACAGATACAATCCAACGCGGCTTCGATCGCGGAGCGCAAGTCGGATTTCAAGATTCTTTTAAAGACAAAAAATGACCGCTGGCTCTTGAAGGAATGGATCGAGCACCATGCACCCATATGCGGCATGGATTCGCTGATCATTTTCGATAACGATTCCAGCGATGAGCACGTGCTTGAAATCTATGAAAGAAGTCATCCCGAGCTGCTCATCTACAACTTCTCGGGTCACCACAACAATCTGCATTTTGTTGACAAGAATCCGGAGTTGTATCGGTCACTGGCGGAGTCCTGTCGCTTCTTCATCTTTCTCGATACCGATGAGTTCCTGTACTGGATAGATGGCAGTGGCCACTACGATACCAATATAGCCGATCGTCTCTCCAGGCAGCTCGGAGAGGCGGAAGGAGATTTCCTCTGTGGCACCTGGCTCCCGAACGTCGCCTGGGATGCAACCAGATATTGGATCGGCGAGGACAACAAGATCTTGCTTGATGGCGTGAAGTGGGGGAAGCCGCTACTCAAGGTATCGTCGCTGAGAAACGCATTCATCAACCATAACATTCAGGCGCGCGAATGCGGTCTCTCGCCAGCGCGGTGCGGCTCGCTCGTGGTGCAACATCGCAACCGCGTTCACCGCGAGCAGAGATTGATGTCGAATATCAACAAGCTCCGGCAGCGCCGCGTGATCGTCGAACTCGATGAAAGTGTCGAGCGCATACACGACCGGATTTCGCAAGCAACTGATCCGAACATCGTTCTCTATTTGAGGGAAATACTCGAATTGAGAAATGCGGACGGGGCCGGCAAGAGCTACGTGCGCGGGTTTGTCAAGTTCGGTCCGGACGGCCGGCTGGAATTTCCCGGCAGCAGTGAAAAGGAGATGCTTCTCTCGTTTGTTAACTCACCGGCGGACATCATCGCGCTTGGCCTGGCACAGAACTCATCCTCCTGATCGTTGGTTGGTTTGGGAACTTCTGTATGTTATATATGTTATACGTCTGACCGGACGGGAGGAACTTAAGGTCGCAGCAGCGCCACGGACTGGCTGAATTCGACGTCCGGCGTCCATGAGCTGCTCGGCACCGTGTCATTCAGTAAACCAGTAGAGAAAAACAATGTCCGATAGATCGAGCCTGGACGTTTCCGCTGAGAAAATAGGTCACGCCTGGAAGGAGAGTGCCTACTACGACGATGCAGAGCGGTGGACGAAGACGATTTTTTGGAATCCTGAGACGATTTTTTCGAAGCTGTTTTCTCGTCTCGATCTTACTACGGTGATTGAACTGGCTTGCGGTCGCGGTCGGCATGCGGAGCAAATCGCGTCTCAATGCGGTTCCCTGCTCGTTGTCGACATACATGAAGAGAATATCGATTTTTGCAAGAGCCGATTGGCGCATCATCGGAATGTCTCTTACCTCAAGAACAATGGCTACGAGTTTAGCGGCATTCCGAATAATTCTATGACTTCGATCTATTGCTATGACGCAATGGTGCACTTCAGCCCTGATCTCGTCGAGAACTATCTCAAGGAAACTGCACGTGTTCTTGCGCCAGGGGGGATGGCTCTCTATCATCACTCCAACTACGACGCACCGAACACCACCAGCTATGGGGCAAATCCCCACGCGCGTAACCATATGACGTTTGATCTCTTTTCGGAGTATGCGCGCAACGCCGGCCTTTTGATCGAAGAGAGCCACCCCATCAAATGGGCTCGGGTCGACGATTTGGACCGGGTGACCCTGCTAAGGCTTAGAGCGCTTTCGAGCGAAGTTGATACCGGTTCGCGTGAAGCGTCAGAACAACAGTCCAGAGCTTCGGCTCTGATTCAATCAGAGCCGAACATGCTGTAGGCTGAGCCAGTCACTGCGGGTCGAGGCGATGCCTCTGGAGTAGCTGCTGGGCTTGTTCGCTGTCGAGTTGAAGCGGCCTTTGAAAGACCGACATGTTGTTCGCTCGGGCTACTTCCCGGGCGATCTGCCTGACTACATGGTATTGGGGTCGACTGGCAAAATCGTGTATCGCGATGAACGTCCCCGGCGGCGAGTGAAGTAGGCATTGCGTAAAGCAAGCGACCCGGAACCGGCCATCGACGAAGTACAGGTCAGCGTTGCGACTTTCGGGCCTTTGCCAGATGCTCTCGTGATACTGGGGCCATGAGCTCTCTCGTTCCCGGTCTGCCGGAAACCCCCACTCTCGAAGCTTGCCGATGTCGATGTAAACCAACTCAGGTTTTGTAGGGCAATCCTTCGTTGCATTGGCGACGTTGGCAAGCCACTCCTGAGATGAGTCAATCGAAATGATCCACTCTTTTCTCATCTGGGAAGCCAGCCACGTGCTGCCACCTGATCCAAACTCCAGATAACGGTCGGACAGATTCAGAAAGCTTTTGAACAGGCTCTGTTCGTGACTATCCATCGCGAGTTGCATTGTACGTCCCGTTGCTCCACGCGAGCCCGATCAATAGGGCCGCTGGAATGGAGTTCTGCGATTCAGTGTGCTGTTGCCGACAGGCTCAACCCGACCCGCTTGGCTTGATATCCCCGCTCCAAAATCCCGCGCCACCAAGGTTGCTGGTCGATGTACCAGTGCACGGTTTTGGCGATGCCGGTCTCGAAATTCTCTTCCGCGCGCCAGCCGAGATCGCGTTCCAGCTTTGAGGCATCTATGGCATAGCGGTGGTCGTGGCCGGGACGGTCGGCGACGAAGGTGATCAGGTCGCGGCGGGCACCTTGTGTGCGCGGTGCGATCTCGTCGAGGAGATCGCAGATGGTTTCGACCACATGCAGGTTA
>NZ_PSRR01000001.1 GCF_004296405.1 Bradyrhizobium sp. Leo170 | reverse complement strand
CGCCGACTATGCGCTCTACCGCGACGCCCGCACCTTTCTCGACCTGCCGCCGGCGGCGTCGCAGCAGCCGTCCGAGGCGCAGATGGCTCTGCTACGCGAGCGAGCACTGGGCGGCGATCCCCGTCTCGAGCACTTATTCCGGCAGGCGGGCCACGCGCTTGCAGAGGCGGTCGCCGCAACGATATCGGTGCTGCGCCCGCACCATGTCATCCTGGCGGGCCCCGGCCTGCAGGCATTTGACATGATGCGCCGCGCCTATGAGGAGCGGCTCGACCAGGCTGTGTTACCGTGGCTGCTCAAGTCCACGGCAATATATGTGCGTCCAAGCGAGTCGGCGGCAATTGTCGACGGCATGGTGCGGCGGACGCTGCGGGTCGTGGACCGAAG
Organism: Bradyrhizobium sp. Leo170; assembly: GCF_004296405.1. GTDB lineage: Bacteria > Pseudomonadota > Alphaproteobacteria > Rhizobiales > Xanthobacteraceae > Bradyrhizobium. The sequence continues at coordinate 104,323 of NZ_PSRR01000001.1, read as the reverse complement.
CCACATCGAGACGACCGAGTGAACACCGGGAGCCGTGGCCCTTGTTTGAGCCGCAGCCAACGCAACCGACGCCCTTCAGGCGCAAAATCGAGAGGATGCCAATGCAGGGCGCCATCTATCCAAGTCTCAAGGACCTGACTGTACTGGTGACCGGCGGCGGTTCCGGCATCGGCGAGGCCATCGTCCGCCGGTTCGTCAGCCAAGGCTCGCGGGTCGGTTTCATCGACATCGATGTGGAGGCCTCACAGCGGCTACTGGCCAGCCTGCCGGCGCATGCGAGTGTGCACTTCGAGCACGCCGATCTGCGCGACATCGCCGCCCTGAAACGCGCGGTCGCAGGCGTCCGCGAGGCGTTCGGACCGATCACCATCCTGGTCAATAACGCGGCCCGCGACGACCGTCACGCGATCGAGGACGTCACGCCGGAATACTGGGACGAGCGGATCGCGGTCAATCTGAAACATCAGTTCTTTAGCGCCCAGGCGGTCGCGCCGGATATGATCCAGGCAGGGGGCGGTTCGATCGTCAATATCGGCTCGGTGAGTTGGGTAATCGGCCAGGGCAACATGCCCTGCTACACCACCGCCAAGTCGGCGGTTCAGGGCCTAACCCGTGCGCTCGCCCGCGATCTTGGGCCCAACAATGTGCGGGTCAATTCCATCCTGCCCGGATGGATCATGACCCAGCGACAGCAGGATCTGTGGTTGACGCCCGAAGGTGAGGCCGAAATCATGCAGCGGCAATGCCTTAAGCGCAAGCTGGTGCCGGACGACATCGCCCGCGTCGTCCTCTTCTTCGCCGCCGACGACAGCGGCGCCTGCACCAACCAGAACTACATCGTCGATGGTGGCTGGGTCTAACATATTGCCGACTGCGCCGACGAGATCTGGCGAGCTAGACGGATGCGTGTCGAGCCTGAAGTGCACCGTCGCAGTCAGACAATCGCGATAAGCCTTCGTTCCTGGCGAAGGCAGTCGCCGGTATTTCCAGATTGTCCAGCCTACCCGTGTCGGTCATGCTGCGATGATGAAAAATCATTCTGCCGCAAGCGGATCGGATGTCTTGCTGGGTGTGATCGCAATCCGGCTTGCGGCCCTGGTTTTGACAGGTTCAATCTTGCTGCTGTTGCCGCGGCAACCTCGTGACGACGATTCAGCCTGCGCCCTCCCCCTCGCGGAAAGGTCTGACTTGCAAATTGCATCGAAGGCAGAACGCGTGCGCGTCAGCGATCCGGTGGCGGGCGACATGCTCCTGCACGACTAGAGCATGATCCGGAAAAGCGGATACCGTTTGCTCCGCGCCGTCCGTCGCCGATCAACCGGCTGGGGTAGTACCATGCGCACGCAAGCCACGGCGAACCAGTGAGGCCCAACCGTCTTCCGCGGTCTCCGCAAATTCAAAGAGACCGAGGTCGGCCGCAGAAATCATGCCCTCCTCGACGAGGGCCTCGAAGTTAATGATTTTGCGCCAATAGCTCTCGCCGAACAGCACAATGGGCGCTGGAGGGGCCTTCTGCGTTTGCTGCAGCGTCAGCACCTCGAACATCTCGTCCATGGTTCCGAAACCGCCGGGAAAAATCGCCAGAGCGTTCGCACGCATGGCCAAGTGCATTTTTCGCATTGCGAAGTAGTGAAATCGGAAGCTGAGCTCTGGCGTGATGTAGCGATTGGGAATCTGCTCATGTGGCAGGGTAATATTGAATCCGATACTTGGAGCACCGACGTCGGACGCGCCTCGGTTTGCCGCCTCCATGATGCCGGGGCCGCCGCCAGTAGCGACAACATTGTCGCGCCACCGGTTCTTGGGATCGAAGGCGCCGCCGCGCTGCGAAGCGATGCGCCCGAATTCGCGCGCGACTTGGTAGAACTCGGTTTGCTGCTGCAATCTCTCGGCCACCCTCTTCTCGGTCTCCGTCCGAGCCGCTTCGGCGGCGGCCGCGGCCTGCTCCGGAGACGGCACACGCGCGCTGCCAAAAACAATGATAGTCGAGCGGATCCCCCAATCCCGCAACGCGAGTTCGGCTTTGGCATATTCGAGGGCAAAGCGGATCGATCGCATCTCGTCGCGAAGCAGAAATTCGGTATCTTCAACCGCCAGCAGCGTGCTCCGCGGGCCATGCGGGGTCTGTTCATTCATCTCGCTATTGTCCATTCTGCAGACTAAATTCGACACGTTCTACGGCACCGCAGGCCATGACGACGGGATATTGCCTCATCGAATGTATCAAAATATAGGTCAATGATGCTATCGACGCTCGCAACCTGCTGCGGCGGATCGTGCGCACAGGGCGTTCACGCGATCGCGCGCATCTGATCCGGATTGCCAACGGGCAGCAACCTCGAACATGCGTCCCAAGGGTTTACACTGAATGTCTATGAAAAAGATCGGCTTTCTATCGTTCGGGCATTGGACGCCTTCACCGCAATCGCAGACGCGATCGGCATCCGACGCCCTTCTGCAATCCATCGATCTTGCCGTTGCCGCCGAAGAGTTGGGAGCGGACGGTGCGTATTTCCGTGTGCATCATTTCGCTCGTCAGCTCGCCTCGCCGTTTCCGTTGCTGGCAGCCGTAGGCGCCAAGACCCGCCGGATCGAGATCGGTACGGCAGTCATCGACATGCGCTATGAGAACCCGCTGTACATGGCCGAGGATGCGGGCGCGGCCGACCTCATTGCCGGCGGGCGCTTGCAACTCGGCATCAGCCGCGGATCACCCGAGCAGGTTATCGATGGGTGGCGCTACTTCGGCTACGTTCCACGCGACGGCGAGACCGCTTCCGACATGGCCAGGCACAATACGGAGATCCTGCTCGAGCTGCTGCGCGGCGAGCGCTTCGCAAAGCCCAATCCGCATCCGATGTTTCCGAACCCTCCAGGCCTCTTGCGCCTCGAGCCGTACTCGGAAGGCTTGCGCGACCGCATTTGGTGGGGCGCCGGGTCGAACGCCACCGCGGTCTGGGCGGCCAAGCTGGGCATGAACCTGCAAAGCTCCACCCTGAAGGACGACGAGACCGGAGAGCCGTTCCACGTCCAGCAAGCCAACCAGATCCGGGCTTTCCGCGAGGCCTGGAGCGCGGCTGGTCACAAGCACGAGCCTCGCGTGTCAGTCAGCCGCAGCATCTTCGCGCTGGTCGACGACCGGGACCGCGCCTACTTTGGACACAGTGGTCAGGACGCGGACCAGGTCGGCTTCATCGACGAAAAAACCAAAGCAATCTTCGGCCGCAGCTATGCCGCCGAGCCGGACGTGCTGATTGCGCAGTTGGCCAAGGACGAAGCTATCGCGGAGGCCGACACGCTGCTCTTGACCGTGCCCAATCAGCTCGGCGTGGATTACAACGCGCACGTCATCGAGGCGATCCTGACTCACATCGCTCCCGCGCTTGGTTGGCGCTAATCTCTATTGTGGGGTTACACCGGCAACCCGGTGCGGGCACTGGCGCTGTGGACCCGCGCAACGCTATTTGATCGTCGCGTGCACAGTGATTACCGATGTGCCAGAAGCCGTCGGCCCCTGTCCCACTGCTTTGATGGCAAAGGTATCGCTTCCCTTATACCGAGCCTTCGCCCTGTATTCGTAAGTCGTCATGTTAAGCTTTTTCAAGCTGCCGTGCGCCGGCTTCTGTGAAATGTCCGAGCTACTCACCGTGCCGCGTATCGTAATCGGAAATAGGCAACTTTCTCCAGAGGTGACGCTAATGTCGCCGGTCGAATTCTCGCCCCAATCCGCTACTTCCAGTAATCTGGGACAGTCAGAAGCGGCCATCGCTACAGATACGGACATTGAGCCTGTAGCTACAGCGCTAAGCATCAAAACAGCGACTCTAGACAACCGCATAGCAGACTTCCTCGTTTTCGCGCAGGCCCCCGCCTCGATCAAGGGTGCCTTAGAGGGCCGTGATTGACGCAGCGTCGATGGCGGCATTGCCGGACGTCCAAGAAAACTTGGCTATCACGGACGCATCAACGATCCTGCCGGGCCGGTTGAAAGTGGCATCTGCGAACATCTCAGGAGGCACGGGTCGCGGCACGCTCTCGTTCGATGCGTTCGGTCACGTCTCGTGCCACGGCAACCGAGCCAAGCACTTCGCCAGCGGCGCTGTCCTTGACGATCGCGAATGTCATCTCAACGTAGACCTTGCGTCCGCTCTTGTGCAAGGCGCGGGTCAGCGTGGGCTTGCCTTGAAGCTTCATGACGCCGCCAGTCATTGCGGCCTCAAAGCCGCGCCAATGCGCGGCCCGCAGATGCTCCGGGATGATCAGGCTTTGGCCGAGCACCTCCTCCAACGAATAGCCAAACAACGCGGTGGCGGCGGGATTCCAGCGGGCAATCGTGCCGGAGCGATCGGCGTAAATCACCGCATCGGCCGTTTGATCGAGAATTCTTTCCGCTAACTCGGAGCGCTCTTCCATGGGGGGCACCTGTTTGGTTCTGTCACGTCTAATCTTTCTGCGCAACTCGGCTTACATGGCATGATGGTCACGGCTTTGCGGCGAAGCCATAGAGCTTTTCAGGATTTTCTACGAGCACGTGTCTCACGGTTTGCTCGTCCGGCAGCCACGCCCACAAGGCATCGAGCACATCGCCGTCGCCGGGCATGGCACGATAGCGCACCGGATGCTTGGCTGGACGATGACGCAGCGGTCCAGCCCGAGTGTTCGCATGACGGAACGATAGGCGGAAACTCTCTCTGTGCAGCCGGCAGAAAGCGGTCATAAGGCCCGATAACGTGGTACTTCCCGACCTTCGGCCAGCGCTACGTCGGACTGGCCAGCGACGCCGCGCTTTGGTCGACCGTGCTCGCCACAGCGGTGATGGGGACGACCTGCCTGATGTTGCGCTGGCCCGCTAGAGCAACTGCGGGTCCGCCCAGCCCATCATGGACAAACTTGAGCGTGAAGAAGGCCTGGGCAACGGCAACAATTGCGGATCAATGAGCCGTTTCCGTCTTTTCGCCCGTCAGCAACTTTTTCTGCTCGTCAGTAAGTTCGCCGCTGCCAACGATCTGGAACATGCTGTTGGGGTCGTAACGCGTCTGGTTCTCGCTCCGTCGGTCACGCGTATCACCTCGGTCGGTATCTTCAGGCATCGATTTGTCGCCGCCGCCATAGCCCAAGAACTCGACGATAATGATCGAAGGACGATCATTGTTGCTGGGCGCGGTCGGCTGAACCTGTTGCGTCGCTGCCGTCATGTTATTGCTGGAGGCCAATGCCGCGACCGGCGGCGCCTGCACCGTGGGAACGCCGGTGACATTGCCCTGGGCCTGGATGTTCGCGGCGTTGAGGATCTGCAGCGCCGCCAGGTTGACGTTGCCCGAGGAACGGATGCCCGCCTCGCCCGCATCGATGATGCCGAGCGGCGCGATCAGGTCGACGTCGCCGGGCGGCATTCCAGGGATCTGCTGGAGCGTCGCGATGCCAGCGCCCGTGGAGGGAGCCTGCGACGAGAGACTGATATTGCCATAGTTGTCGTAGACGAGGCGCGGCGGGGTGAAGATCACCGTGGTTTTCGATCCACGGCCGGCGTTGATGTCGCCTTCGGCGGACCATGCGAGAATATTGCCGCCGAACGTCGTCATGATGCGCGACAGGCCGAGCAGGATGCTCCCCTTCGAATAGATCTGGATGTCGCCTTTGCCCTGGGTGATCAGACCCGCATCGGCTCCCGGCGCCAGCCCTTCGGTGCCGATGGTGACTAGGCCGCCCGGCGCCAGGAACTGGATGTCGCCGCCGCGATCGGTGTGCACATAACCGCTGTTGACCTTCGCTCCGACCCCGGAGGCGGCGGTAAACAGCCGGATGTCGCCGCGATAGGCGTCCTCCGCGGGGAAGAGTGCTGCGATGGCATTGCGTCCGCGCAGATAAGAGCCGTGGCGCGGACCCGCCTGATCGTTGTATTCGCGGCCGCCGACCGTCAGTTCGGCGTAGTAGACCTGCCGCAGGAAGACCCGCTGCTGCTCACCCGGCAGGGTCAGGAAGAAGCTCAGCGCACCCTCCGACGCTCCGGCATAGCCGAAGCGGTCCTTGAGCCACTGTAAAAGCTCCTGGTCGTAGGTCTTGGCGACCTTGCCGGGTTGATTGGCAAGCGCGCCTGGACCAACGAGATTGGCCGGATCGAGATAGAGCTTGGCAAAGCCGGTCCAATCCACCTGCCCGACACCCGGCGCGCCCGCACCGACTCCGGCCTGCAGCACCACGTTGGCACCCAGGCGGTTATCGCCTGTCATCAACGGACCGATGCTCTCGATGTTTCCCGTCGATCCAAAATAGATGTTCTTGCCCGCCGTCACCTCGAGCGTGCTGGGGCCTGCAACATCAAGGCTGGGATAAATGACGCTGCCTTGCGCGACGATCATCGAAACGGCGGTCGGATCGTCCTGCAGGATCAGTCCCTTTACACTGACAATGTCGCCGCCAGCGAAGATCTGCACCGGCTTCGCCGCGCGGTAATTGTCCGTTGTCACGGTCCTGCCGTTGATAAACTGGCTGCTGGTAAAGATCTCGCCATAGCGAATACCGAGAACATCGCCGTCGACGGCATAGATACGCGATAGCGGGCCGCCGAGTGCACTGGCATCGGTCACGGTGTTCGGTCCGAACACGAATGGATAGCCACCTGGTCCATCATAGGCGTGCCCTTGCGAATTATAGTCGTACCGGTACGCGCGCCAGCCTCCGGGGGCGTCGACCGGCGAGTTGGGATCACCCCAATAATTCGAATCGACAAGGGCCCACTGATTGGTCCCCTGGAGCAGCGCCCAGCCAGGATTGAACGGCGTGGCAAGAGATGACAACGAGGTCGAGAGCGGGCCGAAGCCGAGCGTGTCCCCGCCGAGGCCGACCTGAATGACCGATCCTCGCGCCAGCAACTCAACCTGCCCGGACGGCGACGGCAACATCTCGTTGCCGCCGTTGAGATAGATGCTTCCGTTCGCCGCAGTGGCCCGCAGGATCGATGGCAGGAAAAGCGTCTTGGATTGCGGTACCAATCCGCCGGTATCGGATAGCGGCGACACGTCGCCGCCTGCCGCAAACAGATCGACCGCCGTCCGTGCCGTCCAGAGCGTGAACCAGGCGACGCCCTGACCGGCCCCGACTGACGTGCTGGCGTCCGTCTGCTGATTAACGCCGGCGCGGCCGGGATCGATGATGTCGCCGACGGAGAGATCACCGCGGACGCGAATGTCGACGGCACCATCCCCCGGCGCGAACGATCCGCCCGAGACCTTGATCATTGCGTAAGGCACGAGCAAATTGAGCGGCCGCGGATCATCAAGAGAGTAGCCGAAATTTGTTGCATTCAGGCTGCCGAAACTGCCGGCCGTGACGCCAATGTCGCCGCGCAGATCAACAAACTGGTTGCCGCCGCCACCGATGCTGTTGCCCGCCCTCACCGACAGCGTTCCGCCACCGGTCTGAACAAGACGACCATCGATGACACGTCCGCTGCCGCCGACGGCAACGACAACACCCCGGCCGGCATTACCGATGTCGCCCCCCGCCCGCAGCGTGACATTGCCGCCGCCCAGTGCCCCCATGCCCGAGAAGCCCGACAGCTTTAGCATCGATTTCGAACTCACGAGGTCTGCGGTATAGCTACCAAAGTTGGTGCCCCAAGCTGTCGCCTGGCCAAGTCCAGCGCCGCCCTGCCGCCAGAGCCAGTCGCCGACCACGGCCGACTCCTGGGTCTGATTTCCGCTGATATCGCCTTGCGCCGTCAGCAGGAAATCACCGCCGTGCTCGGTGTAGTACATGAATTGCGAGTTAAGCGTGGCCTCATAGGCCGGGTTGGCCGCACCAAGCACGGTCCCATCAGGCATGCGTCCGCGGGCGACATTGAAGGGATCATTGGCCGACGTTCCTGTTTCGGCGATCGCGGTACCAGCCGTGTAGACGCCGAACGGCGAACTTTGCGTGTAGTTGCCACCAGCGAGGATTTCGAGATCACCCGTGCCGGTGCGCACGACGCTGAAGCCGGCACTCGGGCTTCCGCTGCCCTGCAGATTCACGGTGAAGGGATCGGAGAGCACAACATTGCCCGCGCCTGCAAGGCTTGACGTTGTCTGCAACGTCCGGCTGTCGGCGCTGCCAAGATCGGCGCCGCCGACAAGCCGCATCGACCACGATTGCGTGCCGGGCGCCAACATCGGCGACGTCGCCCACACCTTCCGATCGCCTGCAGCGGTCAAGCTGACGACAACCGTTCCAACCGGCAACACCGTACCCGCCGGCATTACTGTATCCTGCGTGAAAGTATAGCCGCCGAAAATACTCAGATCGGCGCCCGGCGGAAGAGTGCCGTTAACGAACCAGGGGAAGCTTGTGTTCACCAATATCCTATTGAAGTAGACTCCAGCGGAGACCTTGGTGCCGATAGGCCATGTCGTCGCCGGGATAGTATCGCCGGCCTTATACATCACGGTCCCGTCCGGATTGTAGATTGTGCCCGCCATAAGCTTCCTGCCCGGGAGGGGGTCGAACTCCGCCGTCAAAACGAGATCGACGGGAACTGGATTCGACAATAGCGGGGTATCGTCGACCTCGGTGCCGGCGAGCGGCAGAGCCATGTTGATCCTACCGGTGTTCGGAAGACTGGATCCGCGTGTCAAGATTGCGCCGCTATCCGTCACGGTATAGGTGTCCGTGAGCGTGCCCGGGGCAAGCAGCGTGGTGAGTGCATCCGGCGAGTCCGGCGGCAGCGCGAAGCCGTCGTTGATGCTGCCGTTGATGTTGAGATTGCCCCCGGCGCGAACGACGAGTTTGCCCGGTTCGCCTGAGCCGCGAACCGACGTCACGTTCGGTCCATAACGGTAACCGGACAGATCGATGTCGCCTGACGTGGACAGATTACCGTTCGGGGTCTTGCTCTGGACTTCGACGCCGGGCCGGACATGGAATCCGGAGTTGTATTTGGCATCGAGCAGCCCGGCGATCTTGGTCTTCAGCTCATCGGTCAGCTGACCGCCGGCGACGTTGCCGCCATAGATGTTACTGATGAAGGTTTTGCTGTCCTGGTTGACGAGATCGAGCCAATCCTGATCGATGATCTGGCCATTGGCATCGTTCGGATCGACTGGCGCATTCTTGTAAGTCGCAAACCCGTTCAGCGCGATGCTCGAGGCGCCCACGATGTTGAGCGGTCCCGTCGCGGAAACAGCGATGCTGTCGCCTGTGGCGTTGGCCGGTCCGTCGCTACCCGTTGCGCTGGTACCGGAGGCCGTTCCGATCCGGGGCGCGTTGAGTTCGAGATGACCATAGGCAATCGGGTTGCCTGATCCGTCAGCATTTGCAGGATCAGTGACGCGCATGTCGATGGTGGCGCCCGGCGACAATGTCAACGTGCCATTCTTTGTCGTGAGTTCAACGTGCGCCGTGTTGTTCGCCTCGATCGGAGCACCGTAGCTGTCGGTCTGCAGAACCGTGCTGTGGGTATCCAAGACAGCCGAGGATGCAAGTGTGACATCGTCCCGCGCTGCAAGACGGATATTGCCGGGCTTGGCGCCGCTGGCATCGATGGTGCCATTGACCGTCAGGCTGCCGCCATCCACGGAGATGGTTACGTTGTGTGCCCTCACCTCGTTTCCGACAACGAGGTTGCCCTGCTTGATGTTGAAGGTGCGCGCGCCAAAGAAGCCGGAGTCGTTCAGCTTCAGGTTCAGTGCCGCGAAGTCGCCGAGATTTTGCGCCGCGATGCTGATCTGGCCGTCATTGTAGCCGCCGGTCGCAGCCCCCTTCAGCGTGCCACCGAGTTGCACGAGACCGTGCGCCACGTCAGTGGCGGTGGCCATAATGGTCCCGGCGTCGTTGTTCGCCGCCGTCACATCAATGCTCGAACCGGCGGCCTGCGCGATGTTGCCATGGGCGCTTTGCAGTATCAGATCGCCGCCCCAGCTATATTTGGTGGCGTCGTAGAAGGTGGTGCTGCGCCCGGAAAGGTCGATCACCGCGTTGGCGCCGAGATCGATGTTGTTCGTTGCGCTCAACGTCAGCTTGCCGCTTGGCAAAGCAACCGCGGTGTCAAGGAATATGGTGTCACCGCTGATGGAGACCGTGCCGCCAAGATCCGCGATTGCGCCGGTCGCGGCCGCGCCACCCGCAGGCGCGACAACGCGAACCACGCCACCAGCGTTATAGGCCATCGTTGCGGCGCCTGTCGCAGTCAACAGTGGCGTCGTGAGAGTAAGGTTGCCGCCCTGCAGATTGCCGGAACCATCCTTTGACAGCCCGACCTTTAGCGAGCCGTCGCTATTGGCGGAGATCCTGTCACTGGCCGAGGCATTGACGTTGGCAAATCCGAGCGCGAGGCGTTCGAGCGTCGCGCCATCGGTGATCCGGCTGTTGGCGTCGTAGCCGAAGACGATGTCCTTGGCGGCGATGTTGAGCGTTCCGCTGCCCGTCCCCGGGCCGCCCGGCACAACCGCTGCCGGCGCCTTGCTCCCATAGGGCACGCCGCCCGTGTCGGGTAGGCCGTTGCCGGTCCGGATGCCGTTCCAGATCAGGGTATCTGCGGTGATGCTCGCAGTGTCGCCAGCGTTCCCGAGGCCGTAGATCGCCGGCGTGTTGATGACGAACTGCACCTCCTTGCTGCCAGCGGACTGACCGCGCGCGTCGAGCGCAACGCTGCCGATGAGGTTGAAGGAGCCCCCAACCGTCAACGTGAGCTGCTCAAGCGCCGGGACGCCCGCGGTTGTCGAAGGATGCAGCAGCTTGTCGAGTGCGGCCTGCGTCAAATTCCAGCCTGACGGCAATTGACCCGCGGCCTGTGCAGCGGCGAGCGCCGCGTCGGTACCCGCATTGACTACATCCTGCGTCACGGTCAGATAACGCGCACCGAAATTAACGTTGCCCATCGTGAGTGAACCAGGAGCGGCGAGCACGATGCTGCCATCGGTAAGCAGCGTGGCGCCGCTGTTGATGTTGATCGAACCCGCTCCGACCACGGGCAGGAAATTGAACGTGCCGTTTGCGACGGCCAGGACCGCCGGCGCACTCGCAAACAAGGACGAGTTGGCCTCTGACGTTACGTTGCCAAACATGTAACCCAGGCTCGAATCAAGCCCGCGCGCACCGAGGCCGCGGGTGTCGATCGTGGCACCGCTTGCGACATCGATGTTCTTGCCGACGAGGAACACCTGGCCAGCGCGCACGGCGGCGCCATCGAGAACGTTCACAGAGGACTCACTCGAAAAGTAGATGCGTCCGCCGGTGCCCCTCGTCGTATCGTTGTAGTAGGTGCTGTAACCGCCGATCAGCAAGGTGTCGGCATTGAAGGCATTGATAGCATCGCTCGAGATCGACGTATGGCCGGCGATCGGCGCCGCGCCGGGCGCGGTGATGTCGATCTGCCCTCCATATACCGTGGAAGAGACGAACAGACTGCCGGAGATACCGTCGCTGATGCCGCCGAACAAGGTGGTGCCCTGGAACGAGAGCGATTTTCCGCTGCCCGAAGATGCGTTAAGCATCAGCTCCAGCACCTTGCCGTCTTCCGGCAGACGCGGCCGGACGGCACCGAAGGTCGCGGCCTGGCTGCGCGCGAACTCGCTGTAGCTCATCTCATTGTATTGAGAATAGCTTCGCACCGTTCGACCAGATGTCAGGATCAGTTGCGTCGGCAACGCATCCCGAATGCCCGTGTTGGCGACGCCGAGATAGCCTGACGTCACGATCGAGCCGTTGGTCAGGCTGACCGGCGAGACGACCGTATTGCTCGTCGCTCCGAGCTCGACACGGAAAGCACCGGGCAACAGCGCATAGCTCGACGGCATGAGCGTGTACGTCCCGGCCGGCAGCCCCGCCACGCCGCCGGGGATCGTGACCTGCTGGCCGATCGCCGGATCGCCGGCGCCCGTGGTCGCGATCACAGGCGCGTAGGCCGACGCGTAGCCCGGCACGATGGCATAGACCTTCGCGTTTGCCGAACTGTAGCTGTTCACCGGATTGGCGTTGACGAGCGCCGTCCTCAACACGTCGACCGAGCCGCCGCGGCCGCTGATGAAGCCGGCCCCCGTCAGGTTGCCACCGCCCGAGAGATCGAGGATCGCGCCCTTCTCACCCACGATCGACGTGGCCAGCACCGAGATGCCGGTCGTGATGATGACGTTGCCGTTCACGCTTTTCTGGAGGCCAAGGTCAACCAGCGTGCCGTCCGCACCTTGGTAGGCAATACCATCCGAGGTGCCGCCAAACGGCAACGTCAGCCCGTTCGCGCTGGCCGACGTGATGCTGCCGGCGCGGAAAATCACCGTCGCGGGCGGCACGTTGGCGTTCAGGCCGTAATTGTTGTTCAGCAACACCGCCCCCAGCGGCGCACGCACGACGCCGCCCTGATCGATCGTGGCTGCGACGAATGCAAGTTTTCCGAAAACGGTGGGAGGAACATCCGGCACTGGCCCGCCATTGCCGCGAATCGTCAGCACGGTATCGAGATCAGTCGTTATGCTGTCATTCGGCCCCAAGACCTGGCCAACCGTCACGGTCGCGGTCGCGTTGCTCAGCGGATAGAGCTGTGAAGCCTGGATCGTCAGATCGCCGGGCGTGACAACGTTGCCGGAGCCAAAGCGCACATCGCCGGTGCTCTGCAGCGTGACGTGCTTGAAGCCGGGCGCATCCACGGGAAGAATTGGAGCCAATACGCCGCTGTTTGGATCCGGAACGCTGATGTAGCCCATACCGTGCAGCCCGTGCACACCGAAACGAACATCGGCAGAAATGTCGATCAGGCTGGCCGAGACCGTGAATGTCGCGTCCGCAGCCGTGTTCATGCTCGGACCTGAGACGTTGAGCGCAGGATCATAGCCCGCGAACGAACCGTGATCGAAGCCGTGCCAGCCGGTCAGGTTTACATAGGGCGCCGTCAGCTTGACCGCGATATGCGGGGTATCCACAGCCGCGCTCAGAATGCCGCCGGTCAGCGTGATGCTGCGATTCATCGCAAGATCGACATTGCCGTTGAACACGAATAGGTCGCGCGTGAACAAAGACAGCGAATCAAAACCGCCGGCGTGAGTCTGATCGACACTGATGGCAGCCTCGCCGACCTTGAGCGTCGGGTCGGCCTCGCCCGGCGCGAGATTGGACGCAAGTCCGCTCGGCCGCTGATGCTGCGTGATCGTGAGATTGCGCATCGTCTGCATGTCAGCCGGTATGTCGCCAATCCCATAAGGATTGGTCGGACTGGCGGGCGCCGCATAATACAGAGGGCTGATCGCGGCGAGCAGGAGCGTGCCGCCCGAGGCGCCGATGCCGCCGGCCGCGGCGCGCAGCGTCCCGTCGATGTACATGCCGAGCCCCGAATAAAGGGCGATGGTGCCGCCATCGCTTGCCACCTGCGCCCGCTGCAGGCCGCCGCCGGACGAGATATCGAGCAACGCCGAGGTCCCGGACGCATCGAGCACAGCGCCCGGGCGGATGATCACGAAGGCATTGCTTGGAATCAGATATCCGTACTTGTCCGTCGCGCCAGTGCCGCCGAGCGCAATCGAACCGCCGTCCGGCACGACCCCATAGATCATGCCGCTCGTGCCCGTCGCTGTCGCCGCACGCGCCGAAACGTCGAGCGTGGCGTCATCACTGATCCAAATCGACCGGGTCCGCGTGTAGATGCCATTGCCCTGGTTGTAACGGATGTCGCCCGGCTGGTCCTGCAGGCTGGTGATGAGGATCTTGCCGCCGTGCGCCGTGATGTTGCCATCGATCGTGGTCTGGCGATTGGCGTAGATCGTCGCGGCACGGCCTGCATCGAGCGAAATCGAGGACCCCGGCCGCATGTCGAAATCATATAGGCTCGTCAGCGTCAGATCGGCGCCGACGCGCTGGGTCAATTTGCTCGCAACGGAATCGTCGAGATAAGTCGGCGGCAACCAGATCTCCGCGGCGGCTGCCGTGGCGGTCCCGGTCGACGCACTGTAGCTAGCCGACGTGAAACGATAGACCGGCACCACGGGCGCAACGTTGGTGCCGTCAGCGATGGTCATGCCCGACGTGCTGCGGATGTCGTAACGGGTGAAGCCTGACTGGAACAGTGCCGGCGCCAGCACCAGCTGTGCACCAGATCCCGATGTGGCCTGACCGATGACGACAGACTGTCCCGCATTGATGGTGAGCGTGCCGCCGCCATTGAAACCATAGCCGCGGATCTTGCCATCAAGCGCGAGCGGCGACGATAGATCGGCGCCGATGAATTCCGAGTCCGCAAAATGCGAATAGTCATTGGTCAGCAGGCTGACATCGCCACCGGAGCCGCCCCGCGTCTTCCCGTTGGCAAGAATGGCGCCGCCGGAGGAGACGTCAACGACGGAGCCCGACCGGAGCGTGATCGCACGGGTGCTCGAAATCGTCAGGTCGCCGCCGTCGAGATAAGCGAGCCGCGAATTGTCGTCAGCGCCGTTCGAAGCATTGGTCCACAGGCCGCTCAGGTCGACCGTCGCGTTGATCACGACGTTGGCCTTGCCGTTGGCATCGGTCAGCGCCCACCAGATCACGTTCCCGCCCGGCACCGGCAACGCGTGCATGATGTTGCCGAGCGACATGCTGCCGCCGTGGGCGGTGACATCCGCATTGAGCTCGACGAGAGGTGCCTGCAGATTGACATGGCCGCCATTGGCGAGCGTCAGCGGTGCATCGATCGAGATGCTCTTGCCGCTGACGGCGCTGAGGCCGCCGAGGCCCGCCTTGTTGAGCATGCCGGCATCGAGATAGACGGTATTGCTGCGATCAGATGGCAGCGTGTCGTTCGCGCCGATGCCGGCGGTCATCCCGGCGATGTCGCCGACCACGATGGCGCTGTCATAGACACCGGTCAGCCCCTGGCCGGTGTATTGGCCGATGCCCAATTGCCCCGCCAGCGCCGCCTGGTTTTGTCCGATTTTGTAGCCGTCGGTGGCCCCGGCCGGCCGCGCGCTGTTCTGACGCTCGCCGGTGATGACCTGGGCGACGATATCGCCTTCGAACACCGAGGTCGGCGTGGAGAGGATCAGTTGGCCGGCGTCGCGGCCGATCGTGTAGCCCTCTTCCCAGCGAACGCGCTCGCGGCCACTCCCGAACGGACTGGTCCAGACTTCGGTGACGTTCCAGCGCTCATGCTTGCGAATGAAGCCCTCTCCAACGCCGTAGAAAGTCATGTCGGCGCGGGCATCGTTGACGCCGTGGAGCCGGCCGTCGCTGCCGAGCAGCATCGTCTCTCTGACGTAGCCGGCCTCGTACTGGACCGAGCCGCCGGAGATGTTGAAGGTCGATCCCTTCTGCGCAACCACTTCGGGTGCGGCCAGCGTGATGGAGCCGCCGATCGCGGTCCATTCGCCAATCTTGTGCGCGGTGGTGTTGAGATAGCCGGAGACCTCGAGCAGGCCACCCGCGGTGTAGTAGCGGTCGGTGGCGTATCCGCCGGTTCCCGCCGGCACCAGGATCAAATCGCGCGCGTCGATCCAGACGTCCTGGCTGATGAGCGCGCCGCTGTCGCGGTTCTGCGGCGAATCGCGCAGCTCATTGCCCTGGATATTGACCTTGATGACGTTGGCGGAGACCGGCAGCACGACGCCCTGGGTGCCGGAGACGTCGATGGTCGCGCCAGTCTCGGCGAACACGCGCTTGCCGGCGCTGACGGCGACGTCGCCGCCTTGCCCGAGCGTGAGCGAGTTGTTCTGGAAGTTGACGGTACCACCGCTGACGATCTCGACGCGCGAGCGGTCCTTGCGATCGGCCAATGGCGAGAGATTGTCGAACTGGCCGATCGCCAGCGAGTTGCCGCCGGACGCCGCGATGAGGGCGTCGCGCTGCGAGTTCAGCGCGGTGTCGCTGGAATCGAGCTCGGGCAGAATCGCGGTGACGGCGTTGGCGGTCAGCGTGACATTGCCGCTGGCGTCGCTGGCCGAATTCAGCAGATGGATGGTGCCGCGCTGGTTGACCGAAGTGGTCGACAGCAGGAGTCCGTCCTGCAGGAGGTTGCGTCCGGCCATGGTGATGTCGCCCTGCTGGGCAAACACCAGGCCGGTGTTGCTGACGCGGCCGCTGGCGCTCCCGGCATCGATGACGGGAGAGATTTCGAGGCCGCGGGTCGTGGAATTCTGGTTGGCGTCGGTGCCGTAGCCCTTTCGCAGGATGAAGTCGTCACCCGCCGCGAACACGGCCTGCCCCTTCGGGGTGGTGATGGAGCCGGCGTTTCGCACTTCCGTTCCCATCAGCAGCACGAATCCGCCGCCTGACGTTACCGTGGCCGGCGCACTGGTGGTGATTTGCGCGCCGCTTTCGACCACGACCTTGCCGTCGGCCCCGGTGAAGCTCGGCAAATAGACGTTGTTGCTCTGGGCCGAGTAGATGCCGCTGGCCTGGAACTGCTGATCCGTGATCCTGGCGGTGGAGGCGATCAGTGCGCCGACATTGATCTGGCTGGCGCCGCCGAAGATGATGCCGCTCTGGTTGATGACATAGACCTGGCCGTCGGCCTTGATGTTGCCTAGGATCTGGCTCGGCCCGGTGTTGGCATCGACCCGGTTGAGCGCGACCCAGTTGGCGTTGCCGTGCTGGTCGAAGGTCAGCGTGGTCTGCGATCCGACATTGAAGGTCTTCCAGTTCAGGATCGCCTGCTGCCGGGTCTGGTCGATGTTGACGTTGGTCCGCCCGCCCGCGACCGATTGCGTCGGCGTGTTGGCGCCGCTCCATCCGGCGACCGGATCGGGCATGAGGCCACCCGACGTCAGCCCGTTCGGAACATTGAGGTTCAGCCCTGCGGAATGCGGCACGCCCTGCGCCGCCGCGCGGGCAGCGTCCTGCAGGCTGCGGATCGCCTGCAACGCCTGCGTCGCGCGATTGAGCGATTGCTGGACCTGTTGCGCCGCTTGTGCCGCCTGTTGCGCATTGGCAAGTGCCGCATCGGTCGCAATCGTTGGTGCGGAGGTCGTCGCGTAATAGCCCAGCGGGCGGGCCTCGGCCGGAGCAGCATGGACCAGCAAGGCCAGCACGCTGATGCCCGCCAGAAGCGTTGCACGGTGGGCGGTCCAGCGGGGGGCATTCGAACGGAAAATGGGCACGACGGGTTCTCCAGCAACAGTGGGAACATGCCCGTATTTGCAACCTCGCGGCGCGGCATAGACACGTCCCTACCGAGCTGACGTAGGCCCACGTCGAAAACCGCACGGGTTTTTTATGACAGTTTCATGTCACCGAACCGGTCACCACCGGCGGAGATCAGCTCAGCAAAACAAGTCCGCCCGGGAGCGATCGCACCTTCGCGCCAAAGGCTCGCGCGATCTGATCCAGAATTTCGTTGAGATTATCGATGCGAAAGCGACCGCTCACTGGCGACCGCCCGAGTTCTGAATTGACCACGACGATACGGCCGGGCCGATAGCGATTGACCTCTTCGACGACATCCGAAAGGAGCGTGGCTCGAAAGATCAGAACGCCGCGCTGCCATGCCGATATGATCTCCGGATCAACTGTCTCCAAACGCGCCGGCCCGTTGCTGTCATAACGAAGCTGCTGTCCCGGGATCACCGGCGTCGTTTCGCTGTCCCGCACGATGGCGAGGCTCCCCTGCATACAAGTGACGCAGACCAGCGGGGCCGTGCGGCCGTGCAGGTGCCGAATGTCGAACTGAGCTTCGGTGGCGGTGATCCAGCGGTCTGCCGCCAATACTGCGAGCGATCGTCCTTCGCGGGCAGTCGTTGAAAACAATGCTTGACCGCCGATCAGCTCGAGCCGTTCGTTATCGCTTTCGAGAGAACGAATGACAATACTGGTTTGGGTATTCATCCGTACCGACGTTTCCGCCGACAGCGATATATCGCGCTGCTCTCCTGTGCCGGTGCGATAATCAGCGCGCAATTCAGTAAGCGATGGCCATAAGTCCAACGGCGGACGGACCAAGGCATAGGCCGCCGCTGCTGCTGCACTCGCCAGCCCTGCCCCCAGCAGATATCGGCGGCTCAGTGATGCCGGCCGTTGCCTTTCTTCGATCTCCGCTGGTCCCGAAACGCGGCTCTGCCATCGCAAATTCCGTCCGGCAGGCTCAAGATCTCTCCAGAGACGACTTGCCGTTGCAAAGGCGGCCCCGTGGGCGGGGCTCCTGCTGCGCCAATCTCTCAAAGTTTCGGCATCGGCGACCGTCATTTGCCCGGAGGTCAGCCGCCGTACCCACGCGACCGCCTCCCGCTCAAGGGGATCCAATCCGAGATCGTGATCGCCGGCATCGGTCATCGCCGTTGTTTGCCCTCATCGGGCAGCGCTCGATCACCCGACTCCGTGCCGAGGTCATTGCCCTTCAGTGATAAGACGTTTTTCAAAGGCTCAAGCCGCACTCTTATTTTTGAGCGTTGGCGCCGCCGCGCGATGCAGTACTCCTGCGCGAGTTGAAGTTCCTTTTCGACAAGACGCTGGGAAATGCCAAGACGTCGTGCAATTTCCGCCCGCGGCATCTCATCCAGCCGGGCCATCAGCAGGATTTCGCGCCGACGCCGCGGCATTTCCTGCAAGATACTTATCAAGACCTGCCAGTCCGACTGCGCCTCTACCGTTTGGGCAGGATCCGGCGCATCATCGACAATCTGTAGCAATCCCTCGACCTCCGCAGCGCTGAGAAGGCGGTTGTTGGCATCCCGCATCCGATCCCGCGCGGCATTCATCGCGACGCCGAAGATGTAGTTGCCCGGATCGCGGATCGCGCCGAGCGCATTGGCGCGCTGCAGATTCAGCCATGCATCCTGCAAGGCGTCCCCAGCCAAATCAGACGAGCCCAGCCGAACCGTTAATCGATACTTAAGATCATCATAGCGATCGAGCAGAAACTGTCGCACCAGCCCCAGAGACGATTGGGTCACGGCAGCACTCCGGCGTGACTGGAAGCCGGTTCGACGCAGGACATCGTCACGCCGGGTCCTTTTGGGATAATGACGACTGACACCGGCTGCGTCAGCTCTGCCGGCGGGCGGGCTCCGATCTTCAGACGCTGCAACGCCTGATCGATCCCCGCGTCGATGTCGGATACGCCGGTCGAATTGAGACGCTCATAGCGCGTGACACTTCCGGCACTATCAATCCAAAGACGCATTCCAATCCGATAGTTGCCTGGCCGGCCCGCCCCAGCACCACATAGCGCGTTATGCAAACTTACTTGAATTTTTCCATAGTAATCCGTCACTACGGGCTGTGGAAGGACTGTGTGCCCGACCGGAGCAGAAACCAACGTGAACGAGGTCGCTGTGATCTGTACGGCGGAGAGCTTGCTTCCGTCCAGCAACCTCGTCAACGCCGCATCGGGCGAAAGACGGCCTTGCACTGCCGCCACCCGCCGGCCGACCACGAGATCACTATTATAAAGAATATTGCGACCAGTGATCTCGGCATACTGTTCCAAGGCCGCCGGCAGCGGTTGCGCCCGGATATTGAAATCCAGAAGAAACTCTTCGGCGAAGGTGCCGTGCGCCAAGAGGGTAATACCGAGGACAAAAATCAATATGCGCCTTAGGCACATACACCAGCTTTGCGCTGAAACTTGCGCATACAATTGGCTGCCCTCAACGATTCAAGCGACGGTCATAGCGGCGGCGGGGACCTTAAGTCGCCCATATTGCACCCACATGTCAGGATAGATACTGACGTTATTGCCGCCGATGCTGGTGCAGACGAAGGTCTTTTCGATCAACCGGCTCAAAGGACAGATCGCCGTCCGAGCGACCGCGGCGGATCAGCCACCCAGATAGGCCTTTCGCACATGCTCGTTCGCGATCAGCTCCGCGCCGACGCCAGACAGAACGATGCGACCGCTCTCGATGAGGTGAGCCTGATCGCACATCTCAAGCGCAGCGAAGGCGTTTTGCTCCACCAGTAAAACGGTCGTGCCAGCATCGCGGATGCCGCGAATGATGGCAAACGTTCGCTCGACAATATTCGGCGCGAGCCCAAGCGACGGCTCGTCAAACATGACGAGGCGAGGCCGCGACATCAGCGCCCTGCCGATCGCCAGCATCTGTTGCTCGCCGCCCGACAGGGTACCGGCCGCTTGCCGCTTCCGCTCCGCAAGACGCGGAAACTCAGTGAAGATGCGGTCGCGGTCCGCGGCGATCCCGCCCGCGTCGTTGCGCAGATAGGCGCCCATGTCAAGATTTTCCTCGACAGTCATGTGCGGAAACACGCGCCTCCCCTCCGGGTAATGCGCGATCCCGCTCGCCAGCACGCGCGGCGGTCGCGCCGCGGTGATATCCTTGCCGTCAAAGAACATCTGTCCGGAACGCAGCGGTACCAATCCGGAAATCGCGCGCAGCGTCGTGCTCTTGCCGGCGCCATTGGCGCCGATCAGAGCGACGAGCTGCCCGGCCTTCACCTGCAGCGAAATGCCCCGCAGCGCAGTGACGCCGCCATAGCCGCAGACGATGTCGCGTATCTCAAGCACGCGCGGCTCCCTGCCCGAGATAGGCTTCGATGACGTCAGGATCGTTCCGGATCTCATCCGGCGGTCCTTCCGCGATGATCCGGCCGTAGTTCAACACCACGATCCGATCCGACACGCTCATCACCATCGGCATGTCATGCTCGACCAGAAGGATGGTAACGCCGCGGTCACGGATATTGCGGATGAGTTCGACGAACGTGTGGGTCTCAGACGCATTCATGCCGGAGACCGGCTCGTCGAGCAGCAGCATCGACGGCTCCGCGGCCAGCGCCAGCGCCACGCCGACGAGGCGCTGCTCGCCATACGACAGCGAACCTGCGGGGTCGTGGGCGCGACGCTCGAGCCCGACCCATTCGACGAGTTCGGCGGCGCGCTCGCGCAGCCGGCGTTCCGACGCGCGTCCGCGCGGCAGGCCAAGAATCGCTTCGAACAGGCCAACCCGGCCCTGGCGGTGCAACCCGATCAGAAGATTGTCGTAAACCGTGTCGTTTGGGAAAACACTGGTCCGTTGAAAGGTGCGGATCAATCCGAGATCAGCGATCTGATGCGGCTTCAGTCCGTTAAGCGTGGTCCCGCGATAACTCACCTTGCCATGGGCGGGATCCAGAAAGCCGGTCACGACGTTGAACGCGGTGGTCTTGCCGGCGCCGTTCGGGCCGATCAGGCTGACGATCTCGCCCTCGCCTACCGTAAAGTTCATATCCGAGAGCGCGACGAGCCCGCCGAAGCGAACGGCGACCTGCTCCACGTCCAAGGCGATCGCACGCGAGGTCACTACGCAGGCTCCTTGGCACGTTCGGAGAAGGCAACCGGAGCAACCGTTGCGGCTTGGCGCTTCCGTCTGGCGAACCGCTGCGCCAATGAAGGTACGATGCCGCGCGGCAGTACGAAGAGGATCACGATCAGCACGCCGCCATAGGCGATCCATTGTGCTTCCGGCGCCATGATCGGACGCAGGACGACCGGCAGCAATCCGAAGATCAGGCCGCCGACGACCGGTCCGGCCAGTGAGCCCTTGCCGCCGCTGATGACCATGATCACCATCGTCACCGTGTTGATGAAGGCGAACACCTCGGGATCGATGATCCGGATGTAGTGCGCATAAAGGCTGCCGGCCGCGCCCGCGATAGCAGCCGAAATGACCGCGGCGAGCGTGAGCGTCTTCGTGACGTCGATCCCGACCGACACCGCCAGCGTTTCGTTTTCCATCAACCCGCGCATGGCGCGGCCAAAATGGGAGTGCACAAGCCGCGCGATCAGGAGATAGGCGACGACTGCGACTGCGAGCAGGAGATAATAGTTCTGCAGCTTGGTGCGCAGCGTCAATTCACCGAGACTCGGCAAGCCAATCGCGATCGACGGGATATTGGTCAACGCCAGCGGCCCCTGCGTCAGCTCGACCCAGTTCAGCGCTACCAGCCGCACGACCTCGGCAAAGGAAATCGTGACGATCACGAAATAGGCGCCGCGGACGCGGAAGGAAAGTAACCCGACGAAATAGCCGCACAATCCCGCGACCAGGATCGCCAGCGCGAGCCCCGCAATCGGCGGCCATGGTTCGTGAACCAGACGGAAGCCGCCGGGCAGGCCGATATCGAAGCCGAGCGAGGTCAGCGCGCTGACATAGGCGCCGATGCCGAAGAAGGCGATGTGACCGAGGCTGAGCTGGCCGGTGAAACCGAGCAGGAGATTGAGGCTCATTGCAGCGATGATGAAGATGCCGGTCGTGATCAGCGCGTTCAGGAGATAAGGATCGCGCAGCCAGAGCGGCACGGATGCGAAGGCCGCGAGCGCGAGCATGGTGATCGCTGCCCTCATCCCACGCGCTCCGAACGCGCGAACAGACCGGTGGGCTTGAAGATCAGCACCGCGATGATGATCAGGAAGCCCATCGCGTCCCGATATCCCGACGATATGTAGCCGGCGCCGAGTTCCTCGGCCAACGCCAGGATGAAACCGCCGATCACCGCGCCGGTGATGTTGCCGAGCCCGCCGAGGATCACGATCGCGAACGCCTTGACCGCGGCAAGATCGCCCATCTGGGGAAAGATCACATAGACCGGGCCGAGCAGCGCGCCGGCCGCGGCGGCCAGGCTCGAGCCGATCGCAAAGGTCGAGGTATAGATGAGATCGACGTTGACCCCCATCAGCGACGCGGTGTCCTGGTCCTGGAACGTCGCGCGCATCGCGCAGCCGAGCTTGGTGCGGTTGATGAGCAGGTACGTCACCACGATCAGAAGCGCTGCGGCCGCCAGGACGAACAGCCGCAGCCAGGAGACGGAGACAGGCCCCAATACAAGCGGCGCCTCCGGAAACGGTGTCGCGACCGATTTCGCGACCCCGCCCCATATCCACAGCGTGGCGGATTGCATCGCGATCCAGGCGCCGATCATCACCAGCATGGTGGTATCGATATCGGAGCCGCGCAGCGGCCGCAGCAAGGTCAGTTCAATCACCGCGCCCAGGAGCCAGCCCGCGACGACAGCGACAGGCAACGCGAGGAAGAAGTTCAACCCAAGCTGCTGCACCACGATGAACATGATGTAGGCGCCGAAGGTATAGAGCACGCCGTGCGTAAAGTTCACCACGTTCATGATGCCGAAGATCAAGGTCAGCCCGATCCCCAGCAGCGCGTAGGTGCCGCCGAGGACAAGCATGTTGATCAGATGTTGCAGAAACTCGCTCAAGGCGGCTCCGTGCTAAAGCGCGATAGGAATTGGTTGAAGCGGTCGGTCCGCAAACTCCACCTCTCCCGCTTGCGGGAGAGGTCGGCGCACCCGGATCGGCGCTTCGCGCCGTCCGAGTACAGGCTCCGCGCCGGGTGAAGGCTCTCTCCACACGGCGACTCGCGGAGATACCCTCACCCCAGCCCTCTCCCGCACGCCGGAGAGGGAGCGGAGCGCCGTCGTTGCTCGCTTCAATCTCATCGTCACAGCGTCTTCATGTCGACTTTGCCGTCGCTGATCTCGATCAGGTAGACGTTCGGCTGGCTCTGGCCGCTCTCCTTGCCTGCAGGTCCGGACTTGCGGAATACGATATCGCCGTTCAAACCCTTCACGTTGATGTCCCACAGCGCCGCCTTGATCGCCGCGGGCTCCGCCTTGCCCGCCTTCTCGATCGCGGCCGCCGCGGTGCGAATGCCGTCATAGCCGCGGAAGCTCTCGGTGCAGCCGGCGAAATCGAAGCCGCGCTTCTTCCATTCCGACACGAAATAGTTGGTCGCTTCCGGGTTCGGCGTCTTCTCGGGGAACCAGGGCAGGAAGGTCGTCAAGTGCATGGTGCCGTTGGCCGCGGCGCCCGCCTGCGCGATGATCTGATCCGGATTCTGCGAGCCGCCAGTGGCGATGATGCGCTTCTTCAGGCCCAGCGCCGCCGCCTGCTTGAAGATCAAGGTGAGCTGGTCGACCGCGGTCGTGACAATGACGGTTTCGGAGTCCGAGCCCTTGATCTTGGAGAGCTGCGCGCTCATGTCCTGCGCGCCCTGGTCCATGGTCTCGACCAGGCCGATGCCGATCCCCTTCTCCTTCATCATCTTGCTGAAATCCTCGGCGGTGCCGCGGCCCCAGTCGTTGTTGATGACGAGGAAATCGACCTTCTTCAACGCGAGCTTGTCGACGATGCCCTTGAAGGCCGCGGCTTCGACCGACGACGGCGGCGAGATGCGGAAGATGAAGGGGTTTCCGGTGGTGGTGATCTTGCTCGACGACGACGTCTCGACGACCATCGGCGTCTCATACTCGATCAGCTTCGGCATCACCGCGAGCGTCAGGCTCGAGCCCCAGGCGCCCATCAGCACCGGCACCTTGTCGCTGGTGATCAGCTTCTCGGCGACGGCCGCCGCTTCGGTCGGATTGCTCTTGTTGTCCTCGATGACGAGCTCGATCTTCTTGCCGAGAATGCCGCCCTTGGCGTTGATCTCGTCGGCGGCGATCTTGGCACCGTTGACGACATAGGTGCCGGAGGCGGCAAACGCGCCGGTGAGCGGTTCGTTCACGCCAATCTTGATGGTTTGCGCCTCGGCCCCGCTGCCAAGCAAAACCGTCACCAGCGCAATTGCCGGAACAATCCTGGAAGTCCTTATCATGTGGCTCTCCAATTCCTCTGTTGATCTCCGCGCAGTCCCAACCTCGCCACCCCGCGATATGGGGAGACGCCGAAACATCATGCCGTTCCGTCTCGCTTGACGAAGCGACCCAACCAGCGCGCGATGCGCGCGCGCAAAACTCCCGAAATCATCGAAAATCCCTCCAGCTCCTTCGCGGTTGCCTGCTCGGGCGAGGCCCCCGACATGCGGCGATCGAGATTGGCGGCAAATTCCGCGGTCAGCCGCTCGGCGAGGTCGCGCACCAATCCCGGCCGCCCGACCTGCGCCAGCATTCCCGTCAGCGTGTATCCGATTAAGAGATCGACGCGCGTCGCCACGCCCTCTTCGATCGGCGCCAACCGGTACCGGATTTCGCCCTGGGTCGCCGATCGGCTGCGCCGGTCGTTGCCGATGCCGACGATGCGACCGGAGAGATTCCTCGGTTCGCGCTCGATGCGCGCCGTCCCCTGGAAGCTCGCGGCGATCGGACCAAGCTTGACGCGGATGGCGCCTTCGACCCGTTCGGGGCTCGGGACCGCCGTCAACGACGCGCCTGGCAGGCAAGCCGCAACGGCGGCGATGTCGTCGAACATCGCAAAGACATCCTTTGGCGGGTATGGAAGCGTGAAGTCCCGTTCCAGCCTGTTGGCCGGCGTGAAGTCCGCCATCTCGGCCGGCGATACCGCCGCCTCGGATGCATAGGCGGGTTCAGCCTCAATTGGCCGCGACGCCTGGATCGCGCCCTCTCGCCCGCTTCGCCCGGAGCCCGCTGGCCCCAGGACCTTTCGGCCTCCGTCCGGTTCGGGCGCGATATTGCGGGCACGCCGCGCCGCGAT
Source organism: Bradyrhizobium sp. Leo170 (assembly GCF_004296405.1). Classification (GTDB taxonomy): domain Bacteria; phylum Pseudomonadota; class Alphaproteobacteria; order Rhizobiales; family Xanthobacteraceae; genus Bradyrhizobium. The sequence goes on along the minus strand of NZ_PSRR01000001.1, from coordinate 79,014 downwards.
CACGGACTGCACGGCACGCACGATGCCGACATAACCGGTGCAGCGGCAGAGATTGCCGCTCAAGCCGATGCGAATCTGGCGCTCGTCGGCCGCGGTCAGGCGCAGGACGAGGTCGCGCGCGGAGACCAGCATACCCGGCGTGCAATAGCCGCATTGCAGGGCGTGCTCGCGGGTGAAGGCGGCGCGGAGCTCGGTCGTGATGTCATCCTCATCGAGGCCCTCGATCGTGGTGATATCGGCACCCTCGCAAGCCACCGCATAAGTGATGCATGAGCGCGCTGGCACACCGTCGAGCAGCACTGTGCAGGCGCCGCAGACACCATGCTCGCAACCAAGATGCGTACCGGTCAAATCAAGCTTGTCGCGAACGAAGTCGGCCAGACTCGTGCGCGGCTCCGCCTCAGCCTGTACCGCACGTCGGTTGACGTTGAGCGCAATCATGTTCATGCGGCCGCCTCACGGACGGCGCGCCTGAGCACGCTCACATGGATATGTCGGTCGGCCGGATTGCCGATGCCGGCCTTGGCGAGAAGAGCGTCGGCGACGCGCACGTCAAAGCGCTCCTTGTAGTCGCCGGCGATGCGCCCGCCGAACAGTTCCGCGGCATCCGAGATCACGATCGGCGTGGTGTCGATCGCGCCCATCACCACGCGCGCCGTCGCAGCGCTCGGATCGATCATCACGGCGCCGAGCGCATGCGCGAACTCGCCGGTCTTGCGGCAGCTCTTGACGTAGCCCCAATGCGCCGATGCCGGCCGCGCCGGAACATGGATGGTCTCGACGATCTCGCCGGGCCGCAAAATGGATTCAAGCGCGCCAAGGATGAAATCTTCCATCGCGACGGTACGCGCTCCTGCGAGGCTGCGCAGCGTCAGCCGCGCGCCGAAAGCCGCAAACGCCGACACCCAGTCCGCGGCCGGATCGGCATGGCTGAGCGAGCCGCCGATCGTGCCGCGATTGCGCACCGCGCGATAGGCAATGTTGGCGGCGACACCCCGCATGGCGCCACGCGTCACATCCGGCGTTCGTCCATCCTCGATGTCGGCATGCGTGATGCAGGCCCCGAGCACGAGTTCGTCGCCGCGTCGCTCGGCCTGCTTGAGCTCGGCAAGGCCGGTGATGTCGACGACCAGTTCCGGCTGGACCAGTCGCAGGTTGAGCATCGGACCTAGCGACTGCCCGCCGGCGATGATCTTCGACGCCCCGTTGGCTTCCGCCAACAGCGAAAGCGCTGCCGGCAGGTCGCGCGGACGCTCATAGCCGAAGGGCGCGGGTTTCATGCCGCCGTCCTTTCTGCATCGCGAGCGGCGAGCACAGCCTCGACAATACGGTGCGGCGTAATCGGCGACTGCATCATCTCGACGCCAAGCGGTCTCAACGCATCATTGACGGCATTGGCGATCGCGGCCGGCGGTGCGATCGCGCCGCCCTCGCCGATGCCCTTCACCCCGAACTGCGTATAGGGCGACGGCGTCTCCATGTGATCGAGGCGTGCAGCGGGCACCTCGGTCGGTCCGGGCAGGAGATAATCGGCGAGCGTCGTCGCAAGCGGCTGGCCGGATGCGTCGAACGGCATCTCCTCATAGAGCGCGGTGCCGATACCCTGCGCGAGGCCACCATAGATCTGGCCGTCCACCACCATCGGATTGACCAGCACGCCGCCATCCTCGACGACGACATAGTCGAGGATCTCGACTTCACCCAAATCGGGATCAACGGCGACGACGGCTGCATGCGCGGCGTAGCTGAAGGTACCGCTGTCGCGCTGCGGCTTGTAGCCGGAGGTGACCTCAAGTCCGCCGGGATCGACGTCGGCAGGGAGATCCTGCGGGCGGCGATACCAGGTGTAGGCGATCTCCTTCAACGTCACGCTGCCGTTGACGCCGCGGACCTCACCGCTCTGCAGCACCACCGCTGCCGGATCGTGCTGCAACAGCTTGGCACCGATGCGCCTGGCGCGCTCGCCGAGTTCGCGGCACGCGGTTGCGACTGCGCCACCCGCCATCACCATCGAACGCGAACCCCAGGTGCCCGTCGAATAAGGAGTCATCGCGGTGTCGCCGAGGATGATACGCACGTTGGCGACATCAATGCCGAGCATCTCGTGGGCGACCTGCGCGAGCGTCGTCTCCATGCCCTGCCCGTGCGAATGCACGCCGACGCGCAGTTCGAGACCACCATCCGGCGTCAGTCGCGCGGACGCCTGCTCGTGACCCGGCACCATCGGAATGCCCCAGCCGGCATAGACCGAGGTGCCATGTGCCGCCTGCTCGCAATAGATGGAAACGCCGACGCCGATCCGCCGTCCATCAGCCTCTCGCTTGCGCTGCCGGGCGCGGACCGCGTCGACATCGATCGTCGCCAAAGCTCGCCGCATCGCCTCGGGATAGTCGCCGCTGTCGAAGTGCTTCTTGGTGATGTTGTCGAACGGCATCTGCTCCGGCCGGATCAGGTTGCGCAGGCGCACTTCGCCGGGCTCGAGGCCCGCTTCCGCGGCGACCAGATCCAGCATCAGTTCCAGCGCAAAGCAGACGCCGGTGCGCGCGACGCCACGATAGGGCAGGATCGGGCACTTGTTGGTCGCAACCGAGAAAGTCCGGCAGCGATAGGCCGGCATCAGATAGGGACCGGGCAGGATGCTCGCGACCTGCGCCGCCTCGAGACAGGCCGAGAACGGATAGGAGGAATAGGCGCCGGAATCCACCGTCGCCTCGCAATCGATGCCGCGCAGCCTTCCGTCGCTGTTGGCATAGACCGTGATCTTGTAGTGATGCTCCCGGCAGTTCGAACTCGCCGTGAGATGCTCGCGGCGATCCTCGGTCCAGCGCACCGGATGACCACAGCGCATGGTCAGCCAGGAGAGGCAGACTTCCTCGGGAAGCAGAATTCCCTTGTGGCCAAAACCGCCGCCGACATCGGGCGAGATCAGGCGGATCCGCCCCTCCTCCATGCCAAGGCATTTGGCGAGGCCGCTGCGGGTGACATGCGGCATCTGGGCGGCCGAATAGAGCGTGAGCTGATCGAGCCGGTGATCGAAGGTCGCGACCACGCCGCGCCCCTCAAGCGGCGACATGCACTGCCGTGCGGTCGATATCTCGCGCGTCACCTTGATCGGCGCATCCAGCGCTGTTGAGATGTCGACCTCGTAGTTGGTCTCGAGGAAGACGTTGTCGCCCCAATGCTCGTGCACCAGCGCCGCACCAGGCTCGCGCGCCTTCAGCATGTCGTAGACGGCGGGAAGCTCTTCGAGATCGAGCGTGACAGAAGCCGCGATGTCCTCGGCTTCGGCGCGCGTCGGCGCCACGCACATCGCGACGAGTTCGCCGACCTGGCGGACCTTGCCGCTGGCCAGCACCGGCTGTTCGGAAATCTTGAAGCCCGGCAACGCCGACACCGCGCGGATCGGCTTGACGCCGATGAGATCGGCGGCAGTGAAGACTTTTCCACGATAGCGCTCGGGCACATGGATGCCACTGATACGCGCGTGGGCCAGCGGGCTGCGCACGAACGCAACATCCTGCAGCCCGGCAAGACGAATGTCGGCCACGAACTGGCCGCGGCCGCGCATCAGCCGATCGTCCTCCTTGCGTGACAGCCGCGCGCCGACGCCCTGCCCGGCGCCTGCCCCTGGTGCGGAGGAAAAGTCACGCTCGTTACGCACGGTGGCGTTCTCCCCGGTCGGACTGCTACGGTCCCCTTACGCCGCGATCGCTTGCGGCAGGATCGGCGCCACCGCGTCGTAGCGCGTGCCGGCGCGCAAACAGAACGCCGGCTGCAGCAGCCGTTCGGCGATGACTTCAGTCTTCTCGTTGTCGCGAAGGACGAAACGCCCGGTCTGCTCCGTGAGCACCGAGACATCGGCATCTCTGTCGACTTTGAGCGCGCCGATCTCCTCGTCCCGGCCGAGCATCTTCGCCGGATTGGAGGTGACCATCGGCACCACCTGCTCGAGCGAGAGCCCCAGCGCCATCATCGAGCTCATCGCCTGCACCAGGCTGAACTTTGCCTGGCCGGCGAACGGATGGTTTTCTTCGTCCTCGTGCTGGTCCGGCGTGCCGGCGGGCGCGGGCACATGCGTGTTGTAGCCGTGGATGTCGGCGCCGAGCGTGGTCGGGACGATGCCGGCACTGATCGCCTTCTTGGCGAGCCGATAGGAGAAATGGCTGCCGTGACCGACATCGACCTTGAGGCCGCGATCAAGCGCTGCTTGGATCACGGGATGCACCTCGCCCTCGCGGTTGACGAATCCGCCCGGATGGCGCGTGAACGGATGCGCGAGAATGTCCCCTTCGCGCAACAACGGGATCACACGCGTCAGGATGGTGTCGGCATCCTCACCGTTCGCGCCGCTTTCAGGCAGGCCCCAGAGCTGGCCGAAGTGGACATAGACCGGCAAATCGGCGCGGCGACCGATCTCCGCTGACATTTCGATGACGCGAATGCCCCAGCGCGCAAAGCCACCGATCTCGGCATGCGCCTTGATACCGCGAACGATGTCAGGATTGGCCCTCGCCGCCTTGACGGTGGCGTCGATGTCGACTCCGTCAGGGCTATAGAGCTGCGGATAGTAATGTCCTTCGAGCCCGCCAACGAGATAGGCCGACAGGAACGCATAGACGCGCGACTTCGAGGTCTCGGCAACAAAGTGACGAAAGCCCGGCAGCGTCATGCAGGACGGACCGCCCTGATCGACCAGCGTCGTAACGCCCGACTGCACCCCGACCATGTCGGCGTTCATTCCGAACCGTCCGGTGACGTATTGATAGACATGCGCATGCGTATCGATCAGTCCCGGCAGCACCAGCTTGCCACCGACGTCGATCACTTCCCTCGCACTGGTTGGCAGGATATCCGCCTGTACCGCCGCGATCTTGCCGTTGCGAATGGCAACATCCCGGATGCCGTCGATGCCGGAGGCCGGGCAGATCACGCGGCCGCCACGCAAAAGCAGGTCGAAGCTGGCGCTGATGGACATGAACGTTCTCCTTAAGGCTCGCCGGCGGGTTGATCCCGCTCTCGCGGAAATACGAAGCATGCTTCGTATTTTCCAAAAAGCAAGCTTCATGCCATGATCTGGTGATGGCGCGTGCACTCGAATCGGGCTACTCGCGCCACGTTCCAAGGCTGGAGACTGTGCGTTGCAGCAAGCGAAGAAGCGTCGCGGTGAGACCAGGCATCACCCATGGCCATTGTCACAACGGCCAGGGTTCCTGATCCGGCGCCTGCATCAGATCCACGTCGCGCTGTTCCAGGAAGCGTGCGGCCAATTCGAGATAACGCCGCTGCAATACAGCCTGCTGTCGGCGCTAGCGGCGCGAGGAACCGCCGATCAGACTACATTGGCGGCCGATATCGCGCTGGATCGGACCACGACGACCGGCGCGCTGAAGCGGCTCGCTGCCCGCAATCTGGTCGAACGGGCCGTCAACAAAGACGACCGACGCGCCCGGCTCTGCCGGTTGACATCGGCCGGAACGGCCCTGCTCTCCCGGATCGAGGCATCGGCGCGGACCGCACATCACGCCACCCTCGCCGGCTTGACAGAGAAGGAACGCAGCTTGTTCATCGAAATGATGCAACGCATCGTTGCGGGCAACGCCAATCGCGACAGCGCTGCTGCCCTTTTCGACTAGATGGAACGGGAGTCGCTGGCTGTCTTTTTGGCGCGGCCTGCACAATCTGTGATCGCACGCTCGCTATTGCGGTCCCGGCTCTGCCGACGCCCGGACTGGCATGACCAAGCGTTGCAACGACCGGCCTGCACGTCGACATAGACCGGGAGCGACACCGTCTCGACCTTGAAAAGACAGCGTCAATTCTTCGAACCACCCGTCGCATCGGCGTGCGGAGCGGCACGCTTTGCGGACGCGCCTTCCTTCCATGGCATGATTGTTGCTGCGCCCGACGATTACGAAGCGTGCTTCGTATTGAACGGGGGATGTCATGACGGATTCCGAGCTTCGCGCCGATATTCATAGCACCGAGCCTATTCCTGACGCCGACCGGGACTCCACCGGACCGCAGCAGATGTGGATCTGGGCCGGCGCCAATATCGCGCCGGTGAACTGGGCGCTCGGCGCGCGCGGCATCATCCTGAAGCTCGGCCTCATGGAAACGATCGCGGTAATCGTGATCGGCAACATCATCGGCTGCGCGATCTTTGCGTCCTTCACCGTGATGGGTCACAGGACCGGCGTCAACCAAATGGTCTTGAGCCGCTCGGCCTTCGGCGTTCGCGGCGCCTATCTGCCGAGCATCCTGATGTTCCTGATGACGCTGTGCTGGATCGGCGTGAACACCTACTTCCCCGTGAAGATCGCAGTCGCCATCCTTGGCCAGTTCGGCATTCCCGACACCTGGCTGGTCGAGATCATCATCATCACGCTGGTGATGGTGCTTCAGGTCGGGATCGGCGTGTACGGCTTCTACGCGATCCGGACCTTCGAGAAATATACGGTGCCGGCGACGGTTGCCATCATGATCCTGATGAGCGTGCTGGCGTGGTCGCGTCCGGGCGTCGTCAATTGGGGCCTCACCACCTCCCTTTCGGGCGGCGCGCATCTGGCGATGCTGACGCTGTTGATGACAGCGATCGGCGTCGGTTGGGGCATCTCCTGGGTCACCTGGGCATCGGACTATTCGCGCTTCGTGCCGAGGAGCGTGCCGTCAAGCTCTGTGTTCTGGTACAGCTATGTCGGGATGTTCGTACCGAGCGTGTGGCTCGCCATCCTGGGCGCGACGATCGCCAGCACAACGCTGGATACCGATCCGGCCAAGATGGTCAGCGCGGTGTTCGGCGGTCCGACCAGCATCCTCGTGCTGCTGATGGTGCTGCACGGACCGATTGCGACCAATATCCTCAATGTCTATTCGGCTGCGCTCGCCGCGCTCAGCGCAGGCTTCAGGCTCTCGCGCGTCGCGCTAGCGATCATCGTCGGCATCGCCGGCTATCTGGTCACGCTGTACTTCATCTTCGCGCCGTCGTTTGCGAAGGCGTTCGACAACTGGATGATCAGCCTCTTGTTGTGGATGAGCCCGTGGGCCGGCGTCGTGCTCGCCGATTTCTACATCAAGCGAAGGGGCAAGATCGACGTCGCCGAACTCTACCGCTCGCCGGAGACCAGCGCCTATGGCGACATCAATTGGAGCGGGATCATCGCCTTCTTCGCGGGTCTCGTTGCCGGCTGGTCGGTGGAAGACGGCCTCGTTAGCGCACTGCAGGGTCCGATCTCGACCGGCCTCCTCGGCGGCGCGGATTTGAGCTGGCTGTTCGGCATCGGCGTATCGGCCGCAGTATATCTGGCACTCAGCAAGCGCGCGACCGCCACCACGCCTATTGCCGCGACCAGCGCGAGCCAGTGAAGGGATAGTGGATCATCACCTGACGTCGCCCCGGGCAACGGGCATGTAGGCAATCCGATCTTAGCAGTGCGTTACGCCATCAGCTCACGAGCGATCACCAGACGCTGGATTTCGCTTGTACCCTCAAGGATACGAAGGACCCGTGCTTCGCCGAGGAGCCCGGACACCTCATACTCTTCGAACGCACCGTAGCCGCCGTGAACCTGCAGAGCGATATCGGCAACTTCATCCGCCATTTCGGTCGCAAATAACTTGGCCATGGATGTTTCGAGACGGAATGGCCGGTCCGCGTCTGCCAAGCAGGCAGCATTGCGGATCATGAGTTCGGCCGCGTGAATCTTCGTAAGCGCGTCGGCCAGCGGGAATGTCAGTCCTTGGTGATTGAATATCGGCACTCCGCCGATCTTGCGACCTGCCCCGTAGGTTTTCGCGAGGTCCATCGCCTTGCGGGCGAGCCCCAGGCCTGTGGCGCCAACAAGAATGCGGCCGATGCTTAGAGTGGTAAGTATCTGCTTCAATCCGTCCCCACGATTGCCGATCATATTCGCTTTTGGCACGCGGCATTCATCGAGAAACAGCTCCACCGAATCTGCAATCCGCCAGCCAATCTTGCGGCCGGGCTTGCCGACCTTGAAGCCAGGCGTTCCAACCGGCACGACGAAGGTCGAGAGTCCCTTGGGGCCCAGCTCCGGGTCAGTGACAGCGACGAACGTCGACACTCCGTGCAGAGGCGTGCCGGCATTCGTGGAGAACACCTTCGATCCCGACAGCACAAAGGAATCGCCATCTTCCACGGCCCGTGTCTTGATGCTGGCGACGTCCGACCCGCCGCTGGGTTCGGTGACACCAAACGAGGCGATGAAATCGCCGCGGCATAGCGGCTCCAGCCACTTCTTCTTGATTTCGTCGGAGCCGTAGCGTGCGATCACCGTCATCGGCGCACTGTTGCAAAGATAGATCGCCGCGAAGCCCGGCTCTGCGCGAGCCAACGTCTCGGCCACGATCGCCGCGCCTCGGGTGCCAAGTCCGCCGCCGGCGAAATCCGGATCGTAGGCCGTACCCATGAAGCCGAGCGAGAGAAACTCTCTGACGAGTTCGGTGGGAAACTCATGCCGGTCCACGAACGGCTTGATCTTCGGCCGGATCGAACCTTCGGCGAACTGTTCGAGACCTTCTTTCAGCAGTCTTTCTTCTTCATTGAGGTCAAGGAGCATCGGTCCAGTCCTTTCTGGTTGGGATGGCGGCCATCAGCGGTGCCGGAACTTGTCAAGGGTCGCCTGGGCGGCTCTCTCCCGACAATTGTCGAGGAAGAGGCGATTGGCTTCGAAGTCCATCGCCTCGGCATTTTCCATCAGATAGCCAGAAAAGAAGCGCTTGGTTGCCGCAACTGCCGGCCTTGGGAGCAAGGCCAGCTTTTCGGCGATACTGACAGCGGTCGAAAGCGCCTCGCCATCATCGCAACAATAATCGACGACGCCGAGTTCTCGCGCCCCTTCGGCGGTCAGCGGCTCAAGGCAGAAGCAGAGCAAACGAGCCTTGACCAGCCCTACGCGAGCAACCAGCGACTTGATGCCCCAGGGAGTGAGCCATCCATGCGGCACCTCGGGCAAGCTCCACTTCGATCCGCGCCCAGCGACAACGACGTCGCAACACGTGGCGAATGTAAATCCGCCACCGATCGCGAACGCTTCAACCGCGGCAACGACGGGCTTGCTGATGAAACCGATCAGGCGGCCCAAGTCCCCGCATTCCTGCTCGAACCGCCCCATCGCCTCGAGACCGAGCGCACCGATGAACTTCAGGTCGCTGCCGGCGGAAAAGCCAGGTGGCGCACCGACGAGAACGATGGCGCCGACACTCTCATCGCGATCCAGCTCGATCAGGGCCGCCCTCACCCCGTCCACGAGTTCCTGATTCATCGAATTGCGGCGCGAAGACCTCAACAAGGTGACGACCGCAACGTCACCCCGCTTCTCCAGACCAACAACTTCCTGCTTATCGCTCATGGATCACCAGCAAATAGACGTCACGCGCCAAGATACATCTGCTTGACCTCGGGAGCCTCCGAGAGCCGTTTCGCATCACCCGACGTCACGATGTCGCCGGACTGGAGCACGTAGGCGCGATCCGCGCATCCCAGAGCCATCACCGCATTCTGCTCCGCGAGCAGGATCGCAAGGCCCTCCTTGGCCAGATTGCGGATGATCCGCCCAAGTTCTTCGATAATGATCGGCGCGAGACCCAGTGTCGGCTCATCGAGCAGCATCAACTTCGGCCGAGACATCAATCCACGTCCGATGGCGAGCATCTGCTGTTCGCCACCCGACATCGAGCCAGCTCGCTGCGTGCTGCGCTCACGCAAACGAGGGAACATGGAAAAGATGCGTTCGATATCGTCTTCGACATGGTCGCGATCGGACCGATGGTAAGCTCCCATCAACAGGTTCTCATGGACCGACATTCGCGGAAAGATCTGGCGGCCTTCCGGAACGAGCACCAGCCCGCACTTGACGCGCTCGGCTGTCGATATGGAAGCCATGTCACCGCCGTCGAAGGCGATCTTTCCGGAGTCGCTCCTTTTCAACCCGGCAAGCGTGCGCAAGGTCGTTGATTTTCCGGCGGCATTCGGCCCGATCAGCGTGACGACTTCGCCCTGCCGAAGCTCAAAGGATATTCCTCTAAGGACCTTCTGCTTGCCGTAACTGACGTTGAGATCGGTGACATCAAGCATGCTTCTTGCCCAAATAAGCCTCGATGACTGCTTCGTTGGCGAGAACGTCTGCGGTCTTTCCGGTGGCGATGACCGCGCCGTGATGAAGTGCGATCGAGCGATCCGCCAGCCGGCCCAGGAACCCAACCTTGTGATCAATGATGCAGAGCGTCACCCCGTGCGTTCTCAAATCGCGCAGGACCGCGTCGAGGTTCATGATCTCATCGTGGCCGAGACCCGAGGCCGGCTCGTCGAGCAACAGCAGTTCGGGCTCGCAAACCATTCCCATTGCGACGCCCAACATCTTCTCGCCCCCATAGGACAGAGCTCCCGCCTCTTCGTTTCGCTTATCGGCCAGCCTGCACAATTCGAGCATCTGGTCGATTTTGCGGGTCAGCGTGCCGTTCAGCTCAGCGGGCATGCCTCCGAATAGTGACCACACGCGACCGAAGCCTAATGCGCGTTTGATATGGAGGTGACATGCAATGCGCATGTGCTGGGCGACAGTCAGCTCGGGAAACAGTTGCGGATTCTGAAACGTCTTCACCAGTCCATGCTGCGCAACTTCAAACGGCGGAACCGCGCTGATATCCTTGCCTTTCCAGACAATGCTGCCGTCCGTCGGCACGAGAATTCCCGCGATCAGACTGAGCGTCGTGGTCTTCCCGGAGCCGTTGGGTCCGAAGATTCCGATGATTTCGCCCCGCTCGATTCCGAAGGAGACGTTCGAAACGGCTGTCAGACCGCCGAAGCGCTTGGTCAGGTTCCGGATATCAAGCAGCATTTCTTTTGCTCCCGATCAGGCCAACGATGCCCTTCGGCATGACCAGGATGACAAAGACCAGAATCGAACCGTAGAGCGCGATACGGAGCTCCGCGCTCAACTCGATGACGTGAGGAAGCGCCGTCAATACGAAGGCGCCGATCACGGGCCCGATCAGCGACCCAACCCCGCCGAGCAGAACCATCGCAATAATGTCTAGCCCGAGTGGTATCGAGAGATAGTGCGGCTCAACGAAACCTGAATAGAACCCGTAGAAGGCGCCGACCAAGCCTGCGAGCACGCTTCCGATCGCAAAGCTCAGCAGCTTGTATTTGAAAACATCGATACCCAGGGTTTCGCCTAACTGGTCGTTCAGGCGGATCGCTGCAAGGCACCGTCCGATCCACGACGAAAGGACCCCATGGCAGACGACGTATACGACAACCAACAGTGCCAGCGTCAGGTAGTACCAGGCAACCCCGCCCGAAATCGCAACGTTTCCAATCGGCGTCCAGAGGCTCGGCCTGTCCACGACGGTGATGCCAAGTGAGCCGTTCGTCATTCCGTTCCAGTTCAGAATGATCAACCGCAGCACCTCCGAAAACGCCATCGTGACCACGGCGAAGTAGAACTCTTTCAGCTTGAACCGGAAACAAATTGTTCCAACGATCAGCGACAGGATGAGAACGACGGCGAGGGCAGGAGCTATGGCCAACCAGAAATTCCAGCCGAACGTCGTGACGAGGATCGTGACGATGTAGGCCGACACGCCGAAGGATGCCGCGTGGAACATCGACAACTGGCCGGTGAATCCGAATATCAGATTGAAGCTCACCGCCAGCGACGCAGCCATGAAGGCGTAAATCGCAATGGCAAGAACCGAATCGCTATGAGCTATGAGCGGCGCCAGCAGCGCGGCGAGCAATCCGATGGCGATGGCGTATCTCATGGCCGATCTCCAAAGAGGCCGCCCGGACGAACGAGGAGAATCGCGATCAGGAAGACGAGCCCGTAGGCGTCACGGAAGGCGGATGGAAGGAAGACGGATCCTATGTTCTCGCTGATACCGAGAATGATGCCGCCACCCAACGCTCCAATGACGCTTCCGACGCCGGCAAGGATCGCAGCTTCCACCGCCTTTAGAATGTATCCGGAGCCGATCGTCGGCTCGATGGAGTACATGCTGGCGTAGAGCCCCCCGCCAAGACCTGCGAGCGCCGTCGAGTACACGACGACGATCGTTTGCAATCGTCCGGTGTGAACCCCCATCAGCGCAGCCGCCTCGGGATTCTGCGCATAGGAGAACGCCGCACGGCCAAGCCAAGTGCGCGTCAACGCGAGATAAGTGCCGAATATCACGGCCAGGAAGACGACGCAGACAACGATTTTGATCTTGGGAAGGATAATCCCCGCGATGTTCAACGCGCCAGGCAGCACGTAAGTGAGGTCCTTCGGCGTCGTGGTGAAGGCCGCCAGCACGAGCGCCTCGAATACCGAGATCATGCCGATCGACACAAGCAAGCCATTGACGAGATTGCCGCGCGTGAATTGGAACAGCGCGCGATCCGAGACGTAGCCGACGACGCTGACGGCACAGACGGCGCCAAGCACGGCCAACGCATACGGCAAGCCGAGCACATCGTAGAAATACCACGTTGTGTAGGCGCCGAGCATCATGAAGGCGCCCAACGCGAAATTCACAATGCCGGTCAAACCGAAGGTGAGCGTCACGCCGAGCGCGATGATGCCGTAGAGCGAGCCGACGATCACGCCGTTGAGCATCTGCCCGATAATTAGCTGCGACATGGATACTGTGTCCGTTAGGAGAGCACGCCATGGCAAATGCCCCTCCCCTCATCGATGGAGGGGCTTTCCCGGACCAAGAAGACATTCCGGGAAAGCCGAAGCGCGACGATCTCAGCTATTCTTTGGTCGGATCGTATTTGACGATTTCAATCGAGCCGCCCTTGCGCACATGCACCACGTCGAACCCGAACACCGCCTCCCCGGTCTTGTCGTATCGGATCTTCCACAACCCGTCGTAAGTCATGGCCAGCAACGCAGACCGGATCTTGGCAACATCGTCGACGGTATTCGCGAGCCTGCAGCCGACCTTCGATTTCCGCGTCGGTAAAGTCCCGGTAAGATAGCGTGTTCAGCTCTCGGCCATCCGGCCCGATCACGCGCGTGCAATTGCACAGTAGCTCTCCCGGACGCGTGGTAGGAAACAACCAGATCTTGGCGCGTGGGAGCTTGTAGTCGCCGGCATTGTGCTTGGCGCGGATCATCGCGGAGACCTTCTCCGGCATGATCGTGTCGACGCCGTATTCGCCGACAAAGCGCTCGACATCGACTCCCATCATACGGAAGATCATCGTCGGATTTTGCACCGCGCCGTTGTCGCCGATGAAATTCGGCAGCCCTGCCATCGCGACCACATCGGCATCGCCACTCGCGTCGATCACGACCTTCGCGCGTGCATCCACCGGCCCCTGCTTTGTCCAGATGCCAAGTCCTTCGACCTTGTCGCCCTCCATTCGCACGGACTGGGCAACCGCATGGAAGATGACGCGGACGCCTGCTTCCCGCAGCATCGCATCTGCAGCCTCACGCCACACCAGCGGGTCGTGGACGCGAGCCCATGTTTTGCCGTAGAGCAATGGCGCGCCGAGCCCTCCCATCGCCTCGAGCCTCCGACAAAACTCGTCGGCGAAACCGAAAACGACCTGTTGCGGGCCCGCCGCAATATTATTCGTCGCTTCGTAAAGACCGCAGACGGTGCCTGAGAGCCCGGCGACAGCACCGCCGCCGCAGAAACCGTAGCGCTCGACCAGCGTAACGCTCAGCCCCTGACGCGCAGAGGCGATAGCCGCCGCAACACCGGCTGCTCCACCCCCGACAATCAAGACATCGCTATCAACTCGAATGGAACCGCGAACGTCCAACGTTGAGTCCTCATTAGTATAGTAGTGATGTATTACAAATATCTCAACCGCTCGTCCGTTGCAAGACGCGCGGGCGCAAAAAACCGGGAAATTAAGAGAAGCTCATGCGCGGCGAGAGCAGCGCGCTGTCGATGGGATGGGCCCGGAAAAACGGATAATGCGGGACTTGGTACGACCCGAACGATGCGAGCAGCCGCGGATCGCGCCAAGGCGGCTCACTCGGTCGAAAGCTGCGCCAGCATTGCTCTTGCGTTTCGCAGGTCCGAAATCTCGAAACCCTCGGTGAACTTTCCGTACACGGAGGCAAGGATGTGGTGTGCGTCGGCAGAACGGTCCTGACTGGCTCTCAATCGAGCAAGACTGATTGCCGTCCTCAGCTCCCAAAACAGCGCGCCCTGGCTACGCGCCACCTGGAGCGATTTGTCGAAGGACTGCTTGGCGGCGACAACGGAGCGATGTTCGCTGGCGCGGAGCAGCAGCTCGCCTTTGATACGCAGCAGCTCGGCCTGGTACCATTGCTCTTCCCTCGCCTCGGAGCGCGCAAGCGCCTCATTGACGGCGGCAAGCCCCTGCGCGACTTCGCCGGCCTCGCCGAGACAGGCTGCCAATTCGCCAAGCGGAAGCAGGAAGCGTGGCAGGAACCGCGCTTCGCCGGCCACTTCGAGCGCCTTTCGCAGCACCGGCAATCCTGTGGCAACGCCGCCACGCCTTGCCATCACCATGCCCCTGAAGGCGCGCGCCCATAAATTCCACAGCCGGATCGGGTGCCGCTCGGTATGCTCGATCAATAGCGCACAGTAGCGTTCCGCGGCATCGAGGTCGCCGGCAAGGAAGGTGATCGGGCAGGCGCCCTGCCCCAGCACGCTGCAGAATGTCAGGGCGTGCCCGCTCGCCCGGCCTTCCTCGATGTTGTGTTCGACCACGCGCAAGGCCTGGTCGGCTAGCCCCATCAGCCACAGGATGCGAGCCTGGAAATAGTGCGCCGATACCCGGAGATCGAAGCGAAAGCGGATCACCTGCGGCTTTGGCGATAAATCCGAAAGGCGCGACAAGGTCCGCGTGATGTGATGATGCGCAAGGTTCTGGTCACCAAGGTAATGCAGCGTGGTGGCGAGAAGCCGGTCGGCCATCATCAGGTCGACGGAGTTGCTCGAGCTGTCCGCGACCTCGGCGAAGCGGTACGCGAATTCCAGCGCCTTGCGAAACTCGCCATTGTTGAACTGATCGATGCACAGTCCCCACAGCGCGCGCAGCAAATAGTCGGCGTCGCCGAGTTGCTCCGCGAGTTGCAAGGCCAAGGCCCAGGCGGGACCGGCCTCGCGAGCCCTGCCGACGCCGTACATCAGCGACCAGGCGCGTGCCGCCGAAAGCTGCATGCGCAGGCGCGACATGCCAGGGGTGGCTTCGTCGATCCTTGCCAGCGCCAACTCAGTGCGCTCGCGGCACTCCGCGAGCAGCGACAGTTGCACCCACAGCGGCACCGCGGCCGCGGTCAATGCCACGCCGGTCTGCGCATCGCCGCTGGGCGAGAATGCCCAATCAAGGCTGGTACGCACGTTGTCGATGTGCCGGCCGTAGATGGCAAGCCACTCCGCTTGCGGCTTCAACTCGCTTTCGGCTTCTGCATTGGCGAAGAAGCCACGATAATATTGCGCGTGACGGCGCGCGGCGTCGGGATATTCCCCGGAACCATGGAGCTTTTCCAGCGCGTAAGCGCGCGTCGTATCCAGCAGGCGGTAGTGCGGCCGGTCGCCACGGATGTCGGCGACGGCAAGCGACTTGGCGACCAGGTTGGCAAGCTGGTCGGTGACTTCGCCCCTCTCGCGATCGCCGGCGACCGCAATCACCGCGTCGAGCAGGAAGTCTCCGGCAAATATGCCGAGCCGCCGCAAGACCCGCGCCTCCGCCTCCGGCAGCAGGTCATAGCTCCAGTCGAGCGTCGCGCGCAGCGTTTGCTGCCGGGGCAGCGCGGTGCGCCGGCCCGTCGTGAGGAATTTGAATCTATCGTCCAGAAGCGCCGCAATCTTGGGCGGGCCAAGCATCGTCGCACGTGCCGCGGCAAACTCGATCGCGAGCGGAATGCCGTCCAGCCGGCGGCAAATGGCGGCGATGGCGCCAAGGTTCTCCTCGTCGCGTTCGAAACTAGAGCCCTGCGCCTTCGCCCTGGTCATGAACAGCTCGACTGCGGTGTGTTCAAAGATGGCGTCCGGTGCGAGCAGAGGCTCAGGCGGCACTTCCAGCGGAGGCACGCGATAGACATGCTCGCCATCGATGCGCAAGGCCTCGCGGCTGGTCGCGATAATGGTGGTGCCGGAGCAGCGGCTGACGATGGTCTCGGTCAGCCTGGCTACGGCACCAATCACATGCTCGCAGTTGTCGAAAACGAGCAGCAATTGCCGTGCTCCGATGGCACGCGCGATGGCCTCTGCGCAGATCTCTTCACCTTCCAGTTTGATGCCGAGTACGCCGGCAACCGCTGAAGGCACGAGTTCGGAATTTGAAAGCGAGGCCAGTTCGATGAGGAATCGGTCGGCGGTCAGTCCGAACGGCGGCGATCTGGCCGCCTGCAGCGCCAGCGCCGTCTTGCCGATCCCGCCGGGCCCGACGAGGCTCACAACTCGGTAGGCTGACAGAAGCTCCCACAGATGACCGATCGCCGTAGCGCGACCGATGAGATCGAACGTCGCGGCCGGAATGTTGGTCGACGGCGACAGTTCGGGCGCGGCCGGCTGATCCGGCGCATCGACATGCCGGATGAGCCATGATCCCAGAAGGCGATATCCCCGGCCGACCGTCGTGGCCAGCATGTCGCGATCCGGACCGAGGGCCTTGCGGATCGCCGCGATGTGCACGCGAAGCGCGCCCTCCTCGACGAATACGCCCCGCCAAACCCGCTTGGTCAAATCACTCTTGGAAACCAGCTCGCCTTCTGCCTGGACCAATTCTGCAACGATTTCAAAGGCCCGTCCGCCCAAAGGTACGGGTGCTCCCTGAGAGCGCAATTCCCGTCTGGCAAGATCGATTTCCCATCCCGCGCATGCATAGATGGGGCGCTGGCCTGATGCGGCCGTCATTTGGAGAAGCCCCAAGGAGTTTCTAAATTTCCACCCAGGCTAGCAGCCTATCATCAGCCCGGTCGAAAGAAACAAGCCGCCGGCGAGAACGAAGTGAGGAGTGCGCCGGGCCGAAGCTTGCCACGCTTGATCGGTTCAGGCTCTGCAAGAATGGAAGCGAGTGCCAGCTATCGCACTGCACAACGGCATGCGCGTGCGGTGGTTCGTGGCCATTGAGGTTCCGGAACGGAACCCCATATTTTTGGCAAGGGAGTGCTTGCCGTGCAGACCGTAAAGGCGGCCCTCGTTGCGGCGATTGCAATCGTCGCTCTGGTTGTCTCGCTCCTTCCCGGCTTAGCGGAGGAGAACCGCAGTCTTGCACTGACTATTTCGCTCGACGGAGCGATCGGGCCGGCGTCGGCAAGTTACGTGAAGGACGCTCTGGCCAAAGCAGCCGAACGACGCGCAGACATTGTCATCCTGCGTCTGAATACACCGGGCGGTCTCACCACCAGCATGCGCGAGATCATCTCGGATGTGCTCGCTTCGCCCGTGCCTGTCATCGGTTACGTCGCTCCCTCCGGAGCCCACGCCGCAAGCGCTGGGACCTATATTCTCTATGCAACCCATATCGCGGCAATGGCGCCGGGCACCAATATCGGTGCGGCGACGCCGGTGCAGATTGGCGGTCCGATACCGGGTCTGCCGGGTGGCACCCCGGACAAGGAGGGCAAAGACAGCAAGGATAGCGACCGCCAGCACGAGCCAAAGGATGCCATGACGGCAAAGGTGACGAATGATGCCGTCGCCCTCATCCGCAGCCTCGCCGAACTGCGTGGCCACAATGCCGACTGGGCCGAGAAGGCGGTGCGCGAGGCCGCCACCCTCTCCGCCAACGGCGCGTTGCACGAACATGTCATCGATCTCATCGCACGCGATCCGGTCGAACTGCGCGCGAAGGTCGATGGTCGCGTTGTCGAGGTTGCAAGTGGCAAGACGCAACGTCTGGCGACGAAGGACGCCGTCGTCGAAATAATCGATCCTGGATGGATCTCCCGGTTCCTGGCGGTCATCACTGATCCCAACGTCGCGTTCATTCTCCTGATGGTTGGCGTCTACGGGCTAATCTTCGAATTCATGTCCCCCGGCACGGTCGCCCCCGGCGTCGTCGGCACGATCTGCCTGCTGCTGGGCCTCTACGCCCTCAATTTGCTGCCGATCAGCTACGCCGGCCTCGCCTTGATGCTGGTCGGGATCGCGCTTCTCGCCTTCGAGGCCTTCAACCCGACGGTCGTGATCGGCCTCGGCGGAGTCATCGCCTTTGTGCTGGGAGCGGTTATGCTCTTCAGGGTCGAAGCGCCGGGCTACCGACTGTCGTGGTGGCTCATCGCCATCGTGACGGCGACGTTCATCGGCTTTGTTCTCGTCGTGCTCGGTTCGCTTCGGCGCGCTCGCAGCGGTCCGGTCCGCGTCGGCGCGCAAGCCATGCGAGGCCTGTCCGCCAAGGTCCTCGATTGGTCCGAGAATGAAGGTCATGTCTTCACGCACGGCGAGCGATGGCAAGCGCGCGGCACCGAAACCTTCAAGCCGGGCGAGGTGGTTGAAGTCGCCAACATCATCGATCTGACGCTGGTGGTGCGGCGCCAGTCCCGACCGGCGAAGGAGATACATCATGATGCTTGATTACTTGACCTATGCAGCGCTTGTGCTGATCGTCATCCTTTTTTTGACCCAGGCCGTTCGCATCCTGCGAGAATATGAGCGCGGCGTCGTCTTTACGCTCGGCCGTTTCACCGGCGTGAAGGGCCCGGGCCTCATCATCCTCATTCCAGTCGTGCAGCAACTCGTGAAGGTTGATCTCAGGGTGATGGTGCAGGTCGTGCCGCCGCAGGACGTGATTTCGCGCGACAACGTCTCGGTCAAGGTCAACGCCGTCCTCTACTTTCGCATCGTCGATGCCGAGCGCGCGATCATCAAGGTCGGCGATTACATGGCCGCGACCAGCCAGCTCGCACAGACCACGCTGCGCTCGGTACTCGGCAAGCACGAACTCGACGAGATGCTCGCAGAACGCGACAGGTTAAACGCCGACATCCAGGAGAGCCTCGACAAGCAGACCGACGTCTGGGGCATCAAGGTCACGTCGATCGAGATCAAGGATGTCGATCTCAACGAAACCATGGTGCGCGCGATAGCCAAGCAAGCCGAGGCGGAACGGCTGCGACGCGCCAAAGTGATCAATGCGATGGGCGAGCAGCAGGCCGCCGAAAAGCTCGTCGAGGCCGGCCGGATCCTCGCCCAGGAGCCGCAGGCGATGCAGCTACGCTATTTCGCGGCGCTGCACGACATCGCGGGCGAACGGTCCTCGACCGTGGTCTTCCCACTCCCGATCAATCTGTTTGATCGCCTCGGTCTGCGGGGCGAGTCAACGTGACCAAGGTCATGTGCCTGAAGGGGCGGAAATTGTGTGATGCAAGCGCGATATGATGAGTCCCAAGCTCATCACGCTTTCGCCCTAACAAAGGGCTCCAGGCTGCGCAGCCAGGCAAGCCGCGCGATGGCACGCTCCGCCAGCGTCTGCAGAAGCTCGACACGCGCCGGATCGTCCGAGCGTTCGGCACCGTCGAGATAGGCGTCGGTCAGAGCCTCGGCGATGGTTTGGGCATCGGCTTCCTGCAACGCCGCAGCAAACGATTCGAATCCGGCGGCTCGGGTCGACATCAGTTCGGCCTCTTCGCAAAGCTCATGAGCTCGGCTCTGCGAACGTCCCAGGACGCGCGCCTCGAGCTCCGCGAGCCGCACGGCCAGACGAGATTCCAGCGCGCCGGCATCCACCGGCGCTGCCGCGTCAGCGGCCCCCTCACCCGCGCGCTCCTTGTGCTCAAGGTGATAGGCGCTCCGCCGCTCCTTGCGCAGGGTCGCCACATGCGCAAGCTCCTCCCGTGCCATGGCTTCGGCGGCCTTCCTGATCTCGGAATCGGCGGCGAACGCCGCGACATAGGACCAGAAGGCAAACGCGCGCTCTTCATTGCGCACCGCCATCGCCAGGGCACGATAAGGTGTCGTCAGCTGCGACGCCTTGATCTCGGCCATGGTCTCGGCATCGAAAGTCTCCGGTGCATCCCAGCGCACCAGTGCCGGATCAGGCGCCTTGCCACAGCGCGACAGCGACCAACGTGTCACACTATCGACATGCTCGCGCTCGGCGGCCGCAAGCTGCACGAAAACTGCCGCAAGATCATTTCTGTCCTGCGCCCGCATCTCTTCGGCAAGCTCCGAATAGCGATCCGCGGCCTCCTTCTCCATCGCATTGGCAAGCGCAAACAGCTCATGCAGCGACTGCAAGGTTCCCGCCGGTTCGTCTTTCAAAAGCAATGCTCGCGTTAGCAGCATGAGCCACCTGCATAGCTGTGTTTGATCCAGAACAAACTCGCGTGTCCCGGTTACGACTAGACAGCCGGTCTGAACAGGAGTCAACTTTCGGTGGTTGGATCGGTGATCCCTTTAGGGTTGTTAGCGCCGACGCCCCCTTGTCCCAGTTCAGCGTGTCATGGCCGCCGACGAGCGGTCGCATTCGCGCTGGCCGTGATTGTCGCCGTTGGCATCATCTTCTGGACACGCGCGGCCCTGGCTGCGAGCGATCTCGCCACCTATCTGCCAAAAGCCCAACCCAGCGACTTCTTCACAGGTGCGGATCGCTTCGGTCCGCCGCAGGGCGACCCGCCGATTGTTCCCGTCTATCGCGGCGACCAACTGCAGGGCTTTGTCTATCTCAACTCGGATTTCGCCAATTCGGTCGGCTACTCGGGCAAGCCGATCCACATCCTGGTCGGCATCGATTCCGACGGCATCGTCAGGGGCCTGAAGCTCATCGACCACAAGGAGCCGATCGTCCTGATCGGAATTCCGGAGCCGCGTATCGTCGCCGCCGTAAACAGCTTGATTGGCAAGGATATGAGGCCGATCGCGCGAGGTGCGGAACGGCCGCCGCAGGTCGACATCATCAGTGGCGCGACCGTGACCGTGCTGGTCATGAGCGACAGCATCGTACGCTCCGCGGTACGGCTGATTCGAACCGGACGAATTGGCGGCGGGAGCGTCGCGGCGGCGTTGCCGCCGGTCACCAAGACGCTTGACCTCGGAAAGAGCGAGATTCGTAACTGGGCCAGCCTTGTCGGCGACGGCTCGGTGCGGCGGCTGCACCTGACGATCGGCGAGGTCAATGATGCATTCGCGAAATCGGGAAACACGGCCGCCGCACAGAACCCTGAAGCGGGCGAGCCAGGCGATACCTTCATCGACCTCTCTGTTACGCTTGCCAGCGCCGAGACGATCGGCCGCAGCCTGCTCGGCGACGAGGGCTATGAGCGGCTGAAGGAGCGCCTGCAGCCGGGACAGCAGGCGATCATGATCGCTGGCGACGGCATCTATTCCTTCAAGGGCTCTGCCTATGTGCGCGGCGGCATTTTCGACCGCGTCGAAATCCTTCAGGAAGGCTCCAGCACCCGCTTCCGCGACCGGAATCATACGCGCCTGGGCGCGCTTGCCGCCGACGGCGCGCCGGACTTCCACGAAATCGCATTGTTCGTCACGCCGCCCGAATTCACGCTCGACCCGACGCGGCCCTGGGAATTGCAGTTGCTCGTGCAAAGAAACGTCGGCAGCCGCGACAAGGCGTTTCTCACCTTCGACCTCGACTACAATCTGCCCGATCGCTACCTGCGGTCCGAGCAACGTCCGGTGACGGTGCCGTCCGGCACGCCGGCGACGCAAACCTCCGCTCCGGGCGCACAGGTGTCCCTGCCAGCGGAGGACGGCGAAGAGCCGCTATGGACGCGGATCTGGCGCTCGCAGCCGGCCTCTATCGCGATCACGGCGATAGCTCTGATCGTACTGACCGCCATCTTCTTCTTTCAGAACATCCTGGTGCGACGGCCGACGCTCTATACCTGGGTTCGCCGGGGCTATCTCGCCTTCGTGCTGATCTGGCTTGGCTGGTACGCCAACGCCCAGCTCTCCGTCGTCAACGTCGTGACCTTCACGAACGCGCTGGTGACCGGCTTTCACTGGGAGTTCTTTCTTGCCGCGCCGCTGATCTTCGTGCTCTGGTCGGCAATCGCTGCCGGACTTCTGTTCTGGGGACGCGGTCCGTTCTGCGGATGGCTGTGCCCGTTCGGCGCGCTGCAGGAGCTGACCAATACGGTCGCGAAATGGCTCAAGGTGCCGCAGATCACGGTGCCCTGGGGTCTTCACGAGCGTCTCTGGCCGATCAAATACATCATCTTCCTCGCCCTGTTCGGTCTGTCGCTCTACTCGGTTGCGCTTGCCGAGACCTTCGCGGAAGTCGAACCGTTCAAGACCGCGATCATCCTGAAATTCGCCCGTAGCTGGCCGTTCGTCGCCTATGCGGGCGGCCTGCTCTTCATCGGCCTTTTCATCGAGCGCTTCTTCTGCCGCTACCTCTGCGCGCTCGGCGCCGCACTGGCGATCCCCGGCCGCGTCCGGACCTTCGAATGGCTGCGCCGCTGGAAGGAGTGCGGCTCGCCCTGTCAGCGCTGCGCCAAGGAATGTCCGGTGCAGTCGATCCATCCCGAGGGGCACATCAACGTCAACGAGTGCATCTACTGCATGCACTGCCAGGAGCTCTACTACGACGACCAGCGCTGCCCGCACATGATCCAGGTGCGGCTCAAGCGTGAGAAGTTCCAGGCCATGTCGTCGTCCTCGATGCGTGCCGGCGGAAGCGGACCGAAGACGGCCATCACGCACGCCGGCAAGCCGGTGCCGGTGCTCGCCACCGCGCAATCACAAGCTCTAACCAGCCGTTCAGACAAAGGAGACGAACATGGCAAGTGAGAAACATGACGACGACAAGTCGACGACGATCAGCCGTCGTCAGATCGTGGGAACAGCAGCGATCGGCGCCGCCGGCATCGCGGGTGGACTGAGCCTCGGCAAAGGTCTTGCGCCAGAGCCGGCCGCGGCACAGACCAAGGCGGCGCCGGCGCGTGCCGGTGGCCTGAAGTCGGAGATCGCGCCCGGCGAACTCGACGAATACTACGTCTTCTTCTCCAGCGGCCAGACCGGCGAAGTCCGCATCGTTGGTATGCCTTCGATGCGCGAGTTGATGCGCATTCCGGTATTCAACCGTTGCAGCGCGACTGGCTGGGGCCAGACCAATGAGAGCCGCAAGATCATGACGGAGGGCCTGCTGCCGGAGACCCGCGAGCGGCTGAAGAGCCACCTCGGCATCTGGACGAACGGCGACTGCCACCATCCGCATATGTCGTTCACGGACGGAACCTATGACGGGCGCTACGTCTTCATCAACGACAAGGCAAATACCCGCCTCGCCCGCATTCGCACCGACATCATGAAGTGCGACAAGATCATCGAGCTTCCCAACCAGTACACGATCCACGGCATGCGCCCGCAGAAATATCCGCGCACCGGATATCTTTTCTGCAACGGCGAATACGAGGTGCCGCTGCCAAACGATGGCAAGGTGCTGGACGACAAGAGCAAATACTGGTCGATCTTCTCCGCCGTCGACGGCGACACCATGAAGGTCGCCTGGCAGGTGATGGTCGACGGCAACCTCGACAATACCGACTGCGACTACCAGGGCAAATATGCGTTCGCGACCTGCTACAACTCCGAGAAAGGCGTGACGCTCGCCGAAATGACCGCAAGCGAGCAAGACTGGGTCACTGTCTTCAACATCAAGCGAATCGAGGAGGCGGTCAAGAAAGGCGACTACAAGGAGATGAACGGTGTGCCCGTGATCGACGGGCGGCATGGTTCGCCTTACACGCGCTACATTCCTGTCTCCAACAGCCCGCACGGATTGAACACCGCACCTGACGGGATTCATGTCGTCGCCAACGGCAAGCTGGCTCCGACGGTGACCGTCCTCGACGTTCGCCTGCTCGACCAGCTATTCGATGACAAGATCAAGCCGCGCGATGTCGTGGTCGCCGAGCCCGAGCTCGGACTCGGCCCGCTGCATACGGCCTTCGACGGCAGAGGCAACGCCTACACGACCCTGTTTCTCGACAGCCAGGTGTGCAAGTGGAACATCGATCAAGCCAAGCGAGCGTTCAAGGGCGAGAAGGTCAACCCGATCATCCAGAAGCTCGACGTCCACTATCAGCCAGGTCACAACCATGCCTCGATGGGCGAGACCAAGGAAGCTGACGGCAAATGGCTGCTGTCGCTGAACAAGTTCTCCAAGGATCGCTTCCTCAATGTCGGTCCGCTCAAGCCGGAGAACGATCAGCTCATCGACATCTCGGGCGACCGCATGCGCCTCGTCCATGACGGTCCGAGCTTCGCCGAACCCCATGATGCCGTGATCGTGCACCGTTCGAAGCTGGAAGGCCGCGTTCTCAGCATCTGGAAGCGCGACGATCCGTTCTTCGAGGAAGCGCGCAAGCAGGCGGCTGCCGACGGCGTCAAGCTCGAAAGCGACGCCAAAGTCGTCCGCGACGGCAACAAGGTACGCGTCTACATGTATTCCGCCGCGCCCGCCTTCGCGCTGGACAAGTTCGAGGTCAATCAGGGCGACGAGGTGACCGTCTATATCACCAACATCGACGACGTCGAGGACCTCACCCATGGGTTCTGCATCGTCAACTATGGCATCAACATGGAGATCGACTCGCAGCAGACGTCGTCGGTGACCTTCGTCGCCGACAAGCCGGGTGTCTATTGGTACTTCTGCACTTGGTTCTGCCACGCCATGCACATGGAAATGCGCGGGCGCATGTTGGTGCACCCGCGAAACGCGTGATGGTGGGGGCGCCACACCATATGGGGGGGTCGGGCTGGCGGCACTTGCCGCCGCCAGCCTTGTCGCACGCGCATCGGCAGCGCAGCTCGCGGTTACACCGGAGCTGAGCGACCTGCAGGCGGTGCTCGACCAGGCGGCGGATGGCGATGAAGTGCGCCTCTCCGCCGGCACCTATCGCGGACCGTTGCGGATCGCCCACCGCATTACGCTTGCCGGCGAAGCCGGAGCCGTCGTCGCGGGATCTCGCCAGGGCAGCGTCGTGACGGTCACCGCCCCCGGCGCCGTGGTGCGCGGCATTGAAGTGCGCGGGTCCGGACGCTCGCTCGAGACGATGGACTCCGGCATTTTTGTCGAGCAATCCGCGCGCGACGCCGTCATCGAGGACAACCGCATCGAGGACAATCTGTTCGGCGTCTATGTGCACGGGGCTCCCGATGCCGTGGTTCGCCACAACCACATCACCGGCTTGCACCAGACGCGCATCAGCGAGGCCGGCAACGGCGTGTCGGTGTGGAATGCTCCCGGGGCCAAGGTGATCGACAACGAATTCCGCTACGGGCGCGACGGCATCTTCGTCATCTCGAGCCGCAACAATCTTTTCAGCGGCAACCGTTTCAGCAACCTGCGCTTCGCGATCCACTACATGTACGCCAATGACGGCGAGATCACGAACAACGTCTCGACCGGGAATACCATCGGCTACGCATTCATGTTCTCCAACCGGCTCGTGGTTCGAGACAATGTTTCCGAGCGCGATCGGGATCGAGGCATGCTGTTCAACGCTACGAATGGTTCGAAAATCCTGGGGAATGCCGTGATCGGCGGATTGCAGCCGGGCGAGCGCTGGGCGACGTCCGACAGCCGCGCGGAAGAAGGTGTTTCGCAAGCGGAAGCCGGCACCGCCGCGCAGGCAAGCCAGACCAAGGCTCCGCGCCTAGGTCCGGAGAAATGCGTATTCATCTACAACACCAACAACAACCGGCTCGAGAACAACTGGTTCGAAGGCTGCGAAATCGGCGTGCATTTTACTGCAGGTTCCGAAGGCAACGCCATCACCGACAATGCGTTCGTCCACAATGTCAACCAGGTCAAATATGTCGGCACCCGCCATCTCGACTGGTCGAGGGGTGGGCGCGGAAATTACTGGAGCGACAACCCCGCTTTCGATCTCAACGGCGACGGCATTGCCGATACCGCTTATCGACCCAACGACCTGATCGACCGGGTGTTGTGGACCGCGCCTGCGGCAAAAGTGTTGATCAACAGTCCCGCCGTGCAGGTGATCCGGTGGGCGCAGGGACAATTTCCCGCGCTGCTGCCCGGCGGCGTCGTCGACAGTCATCCGCTGATGTCGCCGCCGGCGCGCCGCAAGCTTGCGGAAGGAATTCGGCCATGACCACGGTGCGAATAACGGACGTCAGCAAGCGGTATGGGCGGATCGATGCGGTGTCCGGCGCCTCGTTCGAGCTCGGCCAAGGCGAAATGGTCGCCTTGATCGGTCACAACGGTGCCGGCAAGACCACGCTGATGAAGCTGATGCTGGGCTTGGTTCACCCGACGCACGGCTCGATCCAGGTTCTGGGCGAGGATCCCGCCGCAGGTCAGTTTTCGGCGCGGCGCCGGCTTGGCTACCTGCCGGAAAACGTTTCCTTCGATGCCACACTAACCGGACGCGAGACGCAGCGCTTCTATGCTCGGCTGAAGCAGGAGCCGATCGCAAAGGCGGAACAACTGCTTGATGTCGTCGGGCTCGGTGCGGCCGTCGACCGGCGCGTCGGCACTTATTCGAAAGGCATGCGCCAGCGCCTCGGCCTGGCGCAAGCGTTGATCGGACGGCCGCAATTGCTGCTGCTCGACGAACCGACCACCGGTCTCGATCCGGAACTGCGCCAGACCTTCTATGAAGCGATCCAGCGGCTTGCTGCCGAAGGCACTACGGTTCTGCTCTGCTCGCACGCGCTGACCGAACTCGAGGAACGGGCGGGACGCGTGATCATCATGAACCGCGGGGTCAAGGTCGCCGATGGCTCGCTCGATGAGCTGAGGCGGCTGGCGCAACTGCCGACCGGATCCGGCTCAAAATATCCGGCCTTGCTCAAGGCGAGGTACCCGCCTGGCTACCCGCATCCGCGCCATACCGGCGGCTCAACGGCCACGTCATCGAGATCGATGCGGCACCGGAGCAAAAGATCGATCTGTTGCGGCGCGTGACTGCAGCCCATACCTCGGTCGAGGATATCGACGTGATGTCGCCGAGTCTCGACGAACTCTATGCGCATTTCCTGCGATCGGCGGAGCGGAAGCGATGAATGCCATTCTCACCATCACGGCCAAAGAAATCCGCCAGGCCGTGCGCAACCGCTGGGTGCTTGCCGCAACGCTGCTGCTGGCGGCGCTGGCGTTGTCGCTGACCTTCCTTGGCAGTGCGCCAAGCGGCAGCAATGTGGGCGCGCGTCCGCTCGATGTGATCATCGTCAGCCTTTCGAGCCTTACGATCTTCCTGGTGCCGCTGATTGCGCTCCTGATCGCGCACGATGCGATCGTCGGCGACATGGAACGTGGCACCATGCTCCTGCTCCTGAGCTACCCAGTCGCCCGCTGGCAGGTGCTGGTCGGGAAATTCTGCGGACATCTCGCCGTGCTCGCCTTCGCGACCTGCTTTGGCTATGGGGCTGCCGTCGCAGCCCTGTTGGCAACGGGCAGTGATATGGATCGCGAGGGGCTGGAGGCATTCATCGCCATGATCGCTTCCTCCGTACTGCTGGGAGCGGTCTTCATTGCAATCGGCTACTGGGTCAGCGCGCAGGTGCGCGACCGCGGCACCGCTGCTGGCGTCTGTATCGGCCTGTGGCTGTTGCTCGTGCTGGTTTACGACATGGCGTTGCTCGGCCTCCTGGTCCTGGACAAGGGTCAGAACATGTCGGGCCCTGTTCTCAACACCTTGCTCCTCCTCAATCCGACCGACATCTACAGGCTCCTCAATTTGACCGGCTTTGCCAATGTCAGCGCATTCTCGGGCATGGCAGGGCTTGCCGGCAGCGCGACGTTGTCGGTCCGCGTCCTCGTGGCGGCGCTCGCGCTGTGGACACTTATTCCACTGACAGCCGCAAGCCTGTCGTTCTCCCGGAGGGAGCTATGAAGCGCATTGCTGTTGTCCACACACTGCTCGCGCTGATCCTGCTCGCAGGCTGCAACGAAAAACAGCAGACCGCGCTCCCGCTGCCGCACGCGATGACGGCGGAGGCGATCGGCCGTTATTGCGGCATGAACGCGCTCGAGCACCCAGGGCCGAAGGGACAGATCCTGACCGCTGGCCTGATCGAACCGGTCTGGTTCTCCTCGGCGCGCGATGCCATCGCCTTCACGATGCTGCCGGACGAACCGAAGGACATCCAAGCCATCTACGTCTCCGACATGGCGAAGGCACCGAGCTGGGACAAGCCCGGCGCGGATAATTGGGTGGAGGCGCGAAAGGCGCTGTTCGTAATTGGCAGCCGCATCAAGGGCGGAATGGGCGGCGCCGAAGCTGTGCCGTTCTCGAACCGGGCCGCCGCGGAGAAGTTTGTCGCCGAGAATGGCGGACAGATCGTTGGTTTCACGGAGGTGCCGCGGGATTACGTGCTGGGATCGAACGAGTCCAGCGCGTCGACGGACGACAGACCATCCGCGCCTAGCTCGACGAATTGAGGAGAGGTTCATGGCCGCGATGCTATCGCGCCGCCGCTTTATCTGCATCACCGCCGCGGCGGCAGGCCTTTCCCTCGTTCCTTTCGGACGCGGAGCAAGGGCGGACGCCAACCTGCTCACCTGGCGCGGCACGATGCTCGGAGCCGTCGCCACCATGAAGATCCATCACGAGCACCCGCATGAAGCGGAACGCCTGATCGCGGCAGCCTGCTCGGAAGCGCGACGGCTCGAGCGGCTGTTCAGCCTTTATCGAGAAGACTCCGCCCTGGTCGAGCTGAACCGGACGGGCGTGCTGGTCGACCCTGCTGCAGAACTCGTCGAGCTCCTGGAAATCTCCTTGCGTTATGCCGAGCCGACGAACGGGGCGTTCGATCCAACCGTGCAGCCACTGTGGCGTCTCTATGCCGATCATTTCTCGCGCGCCCACGCCGATCCCAACGGCCCGGCCCTGGCCGACGTGCAGGCGGCCCTCGCAAATGTGGGCTACCACCGGCTTCACGTCAGCCGCGACCGCATTTCGATGCCGCGCGGTGCTGCGATCACCCTGAACGGCATCGCGCAAGGCCATGTCACGGACAAGATCGTCGACCTCCTGCGCGCGCAAGGTATCGCGCGCAGTCTCGTCGACATGGGCGAGAGCCGCGCCATCGGACCGCGTCCGGATGGACAGCCTTGGGAAATCGGGATTGCCGACCCAGATTCGGTAGGCGTCACCGCGACGGTCATTCCGATCATCGACCGGGCGGTATCGACATCGGGCGGCTACGGCTTCTGTTTCGATGCCGATGGTCGCTTCAACCACCTGTTCGACCCGTCGAGCGGCGGGTGCGCCGGACGCTACCGCAGCGTGACCACGGTCTCCGCCGATGCGACCGCCGCCGATGCAATGTCCACCGCCTTCAGCCTCATGGCGGAGCCGCGCATCCAGTCACTGCTTATGCCCGCGAGGATCGAGCGGGTACATCTCATCGATGCGCGCGGACATGCGTCTGATCTAGTCGCATAACGCACCAGATGATGATCCAGCCTTTCGCCAGCCGGCGCCGTCGACCTGGAACTATGATAAGCCCAGCATCTGTCACAAACCCTCGCTCTTGCATGGTGGTTGCAGCCGATGCGTCGCGTTTATCTTGTTCTCGGTTTCATCTTCGTCGCCACCGGTTTTGTCGGTGCATTCTTGCCAGTGCTCCCGACAACGCCATTCCTCATTCTTGCCACGACCTGCTTCGCACGATCCTCGCCGCGGCTTGAAAACTGGCTCCTCTCCCATCCTCGCTTCGGGCCGGCACTGCGTGCGTGGCATGAGCATGGCGCGATCCCCCCGCGAGCGAAGCTGCTGGCGCTTGCCGGCATGAGCCTCGGATTCCTGCTGTTCTGGATCGGAACCGCGCCTGGCCCGATCCTGATGGCAAGCGTCGGAGTGCTCATGCTTACGGGTCTGGTCTACGTCTTCACCAGACCGTCTCCTTGAACTTGAACAGGCTGGTTGCGGCGTTCCCCTAAGGATCACGCCCCAGGACTAACGCAGAGCTATCTCTCTACCAGCGGGCATTGGCTTTCGGAGAGCGGACGGAACGATTCCTCGCCGGACATCTCAGCCAACACCTGATAGAAATCGCCGCGATATTTGGATTCGGCGGGAGACTTCACCTTCATAAGGTAAGTCTTGTGCATCACACGGCCATCGACCCGGACTTCAACGTTCTTGTTATAGAAATCGTTCACTGGCATTTCCCGCATCTTCGCGGCGACCGCTCTGCCGTCATCGGTGCCGGCCGCCTGCACAGCCTTCAAATAGTGCATCACCGAGGCATAAGTGCCGGCGGTGATCAGATTTGGGATAAAGCCACCCGAGCGTTCCATGAAGCGCTTGGCCCAGGCCCGGGTCTCGTCGTTAGCATCCCAATAGAATGAGGTGGTCAACGTCAGACCTTGAGCGACGTCGAGTCCAAGCCCCTCGATGTCGTTGATATAGATCACCAGACTCGCCAGGTTTTGCCCGGATTGGACGATACCGAATTCGCGAGCCTGTTTGATGGCGGTCAGCAGATCGGCGCCCGACATCGCCAGCCCGATTTCCTTGGCTTTCGACGCCTGCGCCTGCAAGAGGAACGAGGAGAAGTCCGGTGAGCCAAAGGGAAAACGTACGCTGCCGACTACCTTGCCGCCATTCGCCTCGACGAAGCGGCTCGCATCATTCTGAAGAGAATGACCGAAGGCATAGTCGCTGGTCAGGAAGAACCAGGAAGTGCCACCCTGCTTAGTCACTTGGCTGGCCGTACCCTTGGCGAACGAGTATGTGTCATAGCTCCACTGCGTCGTGGTCGCCGAACAGGCCTTTCCCGTGAGCTCTGTGGTCGCTGCGCCCGAGATCAACAGGATCTTGTTGCGCGGACGCGCAATCTCTTGCGTCGCCAGCGCGACCGCCGAGCCGGCGACGTCCGTGATCGCATCGACGCCTTCAGTGTCAAACCACTTGCGACTTAAGGTAGAGGCGATGTCGGCCTTGTTCTGATGATCCGCGGTAACGACGACAATCGGCTTCTCCAGAACCTTCCCTCCGAAGTCATCAACGGCCATCTGTGTGGCCTCGACCGAATGCTTGCCGACGAGATACGCGAATCCGCCCGAATGGTCCGTCAACGCCCCAATTTTGACCACGTCGTCGGAAACTTGCGCGTGCGCGGCGGCGCACGACGCCAGCACAGCAGCCACGGCCAATCCCAAGCTTGATGTCTTCACAATCGTTCTCCCCTCTGGAATTTTCGTTGTTGTCTACAGCTCAGACGGCCAGTGCGATCCCGTCGTGCCCGGGATCGGCTCCGCCGTCGAGCTTGTCGCCATCGATGCGGATGCCGTGGACGGCCGCGAATCCGAATGTGTACGGACTGCGGATCACCTCGTATCCCTCAGCCTCGAGCTGTCTGGTTGTGCGATGGACGATCCGATTTGAGACATCGATCGCGTTGCTGGTTGCCGAGAACCGCGGCGCGCTCACCGCTTCGGTCATCGTCATGCCGAAATCGAGGACGTTGAGGATCGCTTGCAGCACGCCCATCGCAATCTGGGTGGCGCCCGGAGCGCCAATCACCAGGTAAGGCTTGCCATCACGAAGAATGATCGAAGGGCACACTGAAGTGAAGCGCGCCTTGCCGGGCGCAATGCTACCCGCCCGGCCCGGCCGCGGGTCGAACACGGCCATGCATCCGTTATAAAAGAGACCAAGGCCGTCGGTGATCACGCCGCGGTCCGCAGAAGAGCATCCCCATCTCGCGCGAACGGCTCATCGCGATTGTGCCCGCCAGTCACGCTTGGGCCAAGCAACGATCGATAACACTGCGACGCATGGCGACGGCACCGATCGTGATCGGTACCGCAAGTCGATGGCGCGGCTTCAGGATGCTTGTCGACGATATGACTGCCGCGAAGGGAGTGACATTGAACGTTGTCGAGGAGGCCGACGACTTGCCGGTGCTGCTTCAGCTCGTGCGATCGGGCTTCGGCTGCACGATTCTCGATGCCTCGTTCATTTCGACGCTCCCGCCGGGAATCAAGCCGCTCGAAATCAAAGATGCCAAAGCAACCCTGGATATCGCGCTGGCCTGGCGGGATGACAGCCTTTCCCCGCTGACCGCGCGGTTTATCGAGGTCGCGAGAGAACTGATCAAAAGCCCAAAGGGCTAACGGCTGCTACTCGAAAGCATTCACCCCAGGATCGCTCGTCGGCCATCGCCGAGAGGCGGGCCGACGAGCCTCCTGCAGATCACTTCGTCTCAATCTCATTGAAAGCGTCGCGTGCTTTGCGGAATGCGTCTATGCCGGCGGGCACGCCGCAATAGACGGCGACCTGTAGCAATATTTCCTTGATCTCGTCCTTGGTAAGTCCATTCTTCAGGGCGCCCTTGACGTGAAGCTTCAGTTCATGCGGCCGATTGAGCGCGCCGAGCATGGCCAGGTTGACGATCGAGCGGGTACGCCGATCGAGTCCGGGCCGTGTCCACAGCGCGCCCCAGCAGAACTCGGTCGACCATTCCGCCATCGTCCGGGTGAATTCGTCGGCGCCCGCGATAGATTTGTTGACGTAGTCCTCGCCGAGTACTTCCTTGCGAACTTTGAGGCCCTTTTCGAACAACTCGCTTTTGCTCATGATCGTCCTTTCAGGTTTGGAGAGCGCTGCATCAATTCGGAGATGTCATCGAGCTCATCGATTTGCCAGACGGCCTCGATAACGCCGTCCGCGTCCCAATCGCTCCCGCCGGTCCGCACGCACGCGCGCAATTTGGCTTCGATGTCGCGATCGGTGAGCGGATCGGCCAGACTGCCCCGTGGCGACGCGACGGTCTCAGTGAAGACTTCGCCGGTCACGAGGCGCACACTCACCCGGGCCGCGCCATCGGGCATCGTGTCGTCAAGATCAGCCCTCACCTTCTGCCGCAACTGCACGACGTCAGGTTGGAACACTGTCTTGTGCCCAAATTCGCCAATGCCGGCCGCGCCGATGAGTAAGCCGCATGCCGCGCAATGATGGATACTCACGCGCGCATCGCGCTCGTTATGCACTGGCCGATCGCCGCGCGCCAGCAACAATGCGGAGCCCTGCACCGTCACAGAATCGATTTGATCGGTTCGCTTGCCGATCCGATCGCGAAGACGGAAGCAAGCGTCGATAACGGCATGGAACACGATGCCGGCTGGATAGGGCTTGTAGGTATTTCTTGCGATCTCCCAGGTGTTGCCGAGGCCGCCGAGCAGACGGTCGAGATCGGCTTCGTCGCCCATGGTGCGCGCCCATCCGAGCGGCCCTTCGATGGCGCGGGGCGCGGCCGCATACCCCTGCTCCGCAAACAGTGCGGCAAAAAGCCCGTTCCGCGCGGCATTGCCGACGCTCACATTCTTGGCGGCGGTCGGCAGGTTCTCGACATTGCCCGCCGATTGGCTCGCGGCAATCCCGATCGCGTTTGCAATACCCTCTGCTGGTAGTCCCAGCAGCTTTGCGCAAGCGGTCGCCGCGCCGAATATCCCGCAGGTCGAGGTGATATGCCAACCACGCGCATAGTGGCGCGGCGAGACCGCATTGCCAATGCGGCACTCGACCTCGACACCGAGGATGAATGCAGTCAACACATCGCGTCCCGGCAACCGGCGCGCTTGTCCAAGTGCCAGCACCGGAGCCGCGACTGGCGCAGCCGGATGAATGATCGTTTCGGGATGGGTGTCGTCGAAGTCGAGCAGGTTGGCGGAGATGGCGTTGATGAATGACGCACACAGGGCATCGAGCCACTCGGAACGGCCGATGATCATCGAGGTCTGAGGACCGCTGAACGGCGACAATGTGCGCAACGCGACCGTCACCGCCGGATCGTGGGCCGAACCCAGTGCGGTCGCGAAGAAATTGAGAATTGCCCGCTTCGCATCATGACCTTGCTCCGCGACATCCGCCCATGATGTGGCGGCGACAAATTCGGCGAGCGTCCGGCTGACGCTTGAAACCTTCTCTTGTGGCACCTGAGCGCATTCCTCGTCTTTCCGAAACCTTAAGCCGACCCGCGGCCAACTGTCGACCACAAAATGTTCTGCTTGACAGATTGACGGACAATCCGAACAGTTAGGACCGCGGGTGCAGAAACCGCTGCCTCGACGACGACTAGCGGCGATAACAACAAGAGCGCGTTCATCCTGGAAACGCGCGACACGGGAGTGAACGATGGCCGGAGAGACGCTCGGCGTCATTGGTACGGGCCGCATGGGCGGCCCGATGGCAGGACGATTGATGGACGCCGGTTATTCGCTGGTCGTCTATGACACACAGCGCGAGGCGACCGAACCGCTGGTCAAGCGTGGTGCCCACATGGCGAAATCGCCGGCCGATGTCGCCTCTCGCGCGGATATCGTGCTGGCCAGCCTACCCACTCCCGACATTGTGAAGGCGGTCGCGCTCGGTCCGGATGGGATCAGCAGCGGGAGCCGCGCGCGAATCGTGATCGATCTGTCGACCACCGGCCCGGGCGTAGCCAAGCTCGTGGCAGAGGGTCTGAAAGCAAAAGGCATGACACTGGTCGATGCACCCGTGAGTGGCGGCATCAAGGGTGCCGTCAACGGCACGCTGGCGGTGATGGTGTCGTGCCCGCAGACGACCTATGAGACTGTCCAGCCGATCCTGAAGAATTTCGGCAAGCTGTTCTACACCGGCGACAAGCCCGGCGTGGCGCAGACAGCCAAGCTCGCCAACAATCTGATGGCAGCGGCAGCTCTGGTGATCACATCCGAAGCGGTGGCGATGGGCGTGAAGGGTGGCGTCGATGCCAAGGTCCTGATTGATATCATCAACGCCAGCAGCGGTCGCAACAGCGCGTCCGAAGACAAGTTCCCGCGTTCAGTGCTGCCCGGCACCTTCGATTTCGGCTTCACCACCGGCCTCTCCTACAAGGACGTCCGGCTGTGCGTCGATGAGGCCGAAGCCATGGGTGTGCCCATGGTGTGCGGCGCTGTGGTGCGGCAAATGCTGGCGATTACCAACGCCAAATATGGCGCCGCATCCGATTTCACCTCGATCGCCAAGGTCGTCGAGGAATGGGCCGGAGTGCAGATGCGCGGCTGATCATAACGCTTCAGGGGAGCAGCGATTGCGATGACGATCGGCCCGACCGGATCCGGCAAGGCATCGCTCGCGCGGCAGATGGCGCGATCCGCGCTTGCCGTCGATCTCGGGGATTTCGGCCCTGAGGTGATCGCGAAGGCAAAGCTCTGCCTGCTCGATTTCCTGTCCTGCGCCTTCGAAGCAGGCACTCATCCCTGGAGCCGTCACGCTGTCACGATCGCGCACGCCACCGGCGACGGCGCAACAATCATCGGAACCTCGCGGCTTGCCGCGCCGACTGAGGCCGCATTCGCCAACGCCGTGATGGGGCACGGCCTGGTGCGCGAAGACATGCATGCCGCCAGCATATCGCATCATGGCGTCGTGATCTGGCCAACCCTGCTCGCGCTATCGGAGCAGGCGCCGTTGCGTGGCGCCCCCCTGCTCACCGCCGCCATCATCGGTTACGAGACCGGTGCGCGGATCGGTCGCGCGCTCCTTACGTCTGACCTCGCACGCCTGTACCGCCCGACAGGGCTGGTTGCGCCGCTTGGTGCGGCGCTGGCCGGAAGCTTTGCACTCGGACTATCCGAGGACGCCGCGACCAGCGCCATGGCGATCGCCGCCAACACCTCAAGCGGCCTGAACCAGTGGCCGCACACGGGCGCCTCGGACATGTATTTTCATCCCGGCTTCGCGGCGAGCAATGCGATCAAGGCAATAGGCCTCGCCGCAGCCGGCGCATTCGGGTCGGAGACGATCCTCGAAGGCGAAGCCGGCCTGTTCGCGGCCTATCGGCGCGAGACAGCGCCCGTCAGCATTGAACTCTTCGCAGGCGGCGAGTGCGAGATCATGGCCGTCTACAACAAGCCGGCGCCCGCCTGCAACTTCGCCCAAACCGCAGCACAGGCAGCGCTCCGAGCCTCGCACGAGCTCGCCAGCATGGATGACGTTGATCGTATCGTCATTCGCGCTCCCGATGCCGCCGTTCGCTATCCGGGATGCGACTCGAAGGGGCCCTACCGGAACATGCTCCAGGCGAAGATGAGCATTCCGTTCACCGTCGCAGCAGTGCTCGCGCGAGGCGAGATCGAGGAAGAGAACTACGCGGAGCTGGACGATCCCGAAATCCTCCGCCTCATTGCGGCATCCAGCCTGCAGAGTGATCCCGGCTTCACCGCTTCCTTCCCCGGCAAGCAAAGCGCGGAAGTGACTGTGTTACTGCGTGACGGAAGGACGATCAGACACGCCCTGGCCGATGTCGTTCCGGCAACGCCTACAGACATTCGCGCACGCTATCGGACTGCGGCAACGCGCGTCATCGGCGAAGACCGCGCACAACGCCTCGAACAACTCATCGATGGCTGCGAGCAGCTTGGCGATGCCAGTGTGATCGCGGCGCAATGCCGGCTGGAATCGCCGGAGCGGATTTTGCGATCGGCATCATAGAAAACGCCAGACATTGCGGAGGTGAAATGGCGGACCGGGAGACCAGCGTTGCAGCGACGACCGCGAAGGATCGCCGGCAAATCGGCCTTGTCTCTGCACCGCGGAGACCTCGCTGATGGAAGGATTTCTGCAAGCCCTCGCCGCAGGCCTGCTGATCGGTGCGGTCTACGGCCTGATGTGCGTCGGACTTGGCCTGATCTTCGGCGTCATGCGGGTCATCAACTTCGCCCATGGCGATTTCATGATGCTTGGCATGTATGTCGCCTTCTACCTGTTCACCGCCGCTGGCGTCCAGGCCGTCTTCGGCAATGCTGTCGGGCCGTTCATCGCGATCCTGCTGGCTGGTCCGGTGCTCGCGCTGTTCGGCTATTTCGTTCACCTTACCCTGATTTCGCATGTGTCGGGCACGCGCACCGCCTCGCTCGAGGGTGAAGGTCACTACGCCCAACTCATCCTGACGCTCGGCATTGCGCTGATTCTCCAGAATGGCGGCCTCATCATCTTCGGATCGGTGCTGGCTTCAATCCGCACGCCACTGTCGAGTTCGGCGTGGGAACTCGGCCCATTCTTCGACATGAGCATCTTCATCAACAAGGCGCGCGGCATCGACGCCGTCGTCTCGCTGTTGATCATGACGCTGCTGTCGCTGTTGATCACGCGGTCTCGGATCGGCAAATCGCTTCGTGCCGCTGCCGACAATCCAACCGCCGCGACCTATATGGGCATTGATGTCGACCGTGCCCACCGCACCGCCTTCGCGCTCGGTTCCGGCATCACGGCCATTGCCGGCGGCCTGCTCGCCACCAACTATCCGTTCCATCCCTTTGTCGGGCTCGACTATGTCATCGTCATGTATGCCGGCGTCGTTCTCGGTGGCATGGGCAGCATCATCGGCGCCTTCTGGGGCGGCATGACGATCGGGCTGGTCCAGCAGATGTCGACACTGATCTTGCCGACGCAGTTGCAGAACGCAGCGATTTTTGTCGTGTTCCTCCTCATCATTTTCTTCCGTCCGCAAGGCTTCTTCGGGCGCATGGTCGAGAGGACATGACCGTGCCCCAATTGCGCTCGCTGGTCCCTGCCCTCGTCTTCACGATCGCTTATGCGGCGATCTCGCTCGGCGTCACCAACTCGTACTATCAACTGGTTCTGACGCTGGTTCCGGTGTGGGCGGTCTTCGGGCTGTCCTGGAATCTGCTGAGCGGATACACCGGACTGATCTCGTTCGGGCACGCAGCCTTTTTCGGGATCGGCGCCTATACGACAGCGCTCGGACAAATCTACTTCGACCTGTCGCCTTGGCTCCTGATTCCGGTCGCCGCAATGCTTGGCGGCATTGCCGGGCTGCTGATCGGATTTCCGACTTTTCGCCTGCAAGGCCACTATTTCGCGTTGGCGATGCTGGCCTATCCGCTCGCCATTCTCTACGTGTTCGAGTGGCTCGGCTTCCAGGAAGTCACGCTCCCGATCAAGCGCGACGCCCCGATCGCCTATATGCAGTTTGCCGATCCCCGGCTCTACACCTTACTGGCGCTGGCGATCATGCTTGCCACGATCCTGCTGACGCGCCTCATCGAACGTTCCCGCTTTGGCATGGCGCTGCTGGCAATCAAGCAGAACGAGGCCGCAGCCGAAGCCGCCGGCATTAATACGCTGGCCTGGAAGCTGCGTGCGATCACGCTCAGCGGCGCGATAGCCGCCGCCATCGGCGCATTCTATGCGCAGGTGCTGCTGGTGGTCACCCCGCAATCGGTGTTCGGCATGCTGGTGTCGGCGCAGGCGCTGACAGTCGCCATGTTCGGCGGCGTCGGCACGGTCTGGGGGCCAGTTATCGGATCCGTGATCCTGATCCCGCTTGCCGAGATCCTGCATGCCGAGGCTGGCGCACGCTTCCCTGGCATTCAGGGCGTGATCTTCGGATTTGCCATCGTCTGCGTCATC
This sequence comes from Bradyrhizobium sp. Leo170, assembly GCF_004296405.1. GTDB lineage: Bacteria > Pseudomonadota > Alphaproteobacteria > Rhizobiales > Xanthobacteraceae > Bradyrhizobium. The sequence goes on along the minus strand of NZ_PSRR01000001.1, from coordinate 40,735 downwards.
CTGGTCGCTCCGGAAGGATTATTCTGGAAGTTGCGAGATCTCCTGCGCAAGCGGCTTGCACCAAAGGCAGCCGCGACGCTGGATGATTCGCAGGCCCCGGCAACAACCGTGACGGCGTCGCGGCCTGCTCGACAGCGCGCCGCAAACGGCGAAGTTGTGCTCGAGGTCCGGAACCTCTCGCGCTCTTTCGGCGGCTTGAAAGCCGTCCAGGACGTCAGCTTCAAACTGCACAAGAACGAAATCCTCGGCATCATCGGCCCGAACGGCGCCGGCAAGACGACGCTTTTCAATCTCCTGAACGGCTTCCTGCGACCGAACCAGGGCGAAGTGCTGATCGACGGCCGCAACATGTCCGGCGAGCGGCCGCATACCATCTGCGAGGCCGGCATCGGCCGCACCTTCCAGGTCATGCGTCCATTCCTGCGCATGTCGATCCTCGACAACGTCGTGGTCGGCGCCTATGTGCGCGCGCGAACGGACGAAGAGGCGCGAAAGCTCGCCGCCGACGCGATCGCGCGCGTCGGCCTCTCCGCGGTGGCAGACCGCGTCGCCGGCGAGCTCTCGACCAAGGAACTGCGACTGATGGAGCTCGCTCGCGCGCTCGCGGGGCAGCCGCGCATCCTGTTGCTCGACGAGACGCTCGCGGGCCTGGGCCATGGCGAGGCGGACGAGGTCGTCGCCGTGATCCAGCAGCTTGCCCGCGATGGCATGACGATCGCCATCATCGAGCACACGATGCAGGCGATGGTTCGCCTGGTCGACAGCTTCCTCGTGCTCGACCACGGCGCCGTCATCACCGAGGGCGAGCCGGAGGTGGTCACACGCGACGGCCGCGTGATCGAGGCCTATCTCGGCAAGAAATGGATGGCCCATGCTCCGCATTGAGGGATTGAGTGCGGGCTATTCGGCAAAGCCCGTCCTGAACGGCGTATCCATCAATATCGATGCAGGTCAGTTCGTCGCCATCGTCGGACCGAACGGCGCCGGTAAGACGACCCTGTTCAAGACCATTTCTGGCATCCTGAAGCCGAGCGGGGGCGGAATCTCCTTTAATGGTGTCGATCTCCTCGCGGTACCGCCTGCGCAGCGGGCCCACCTTGGTATCGCCCACGTCCCCGAAGGCCGGCAGGTTTTCCCTTCGCTGACCGTGATGGAGAACCTGGAAATGGGCGCGATGACCGAGAGCGGCCGGCGCGACTGGGCGGCGAATATCGAGCGCATCTTCGCGTGGCTGCCGGTGCTCGCGGAACGCCGCGGCCAATTCGCGGGCACCCTGTCCGGCGGCCAGCAGCAGATGCTCGCGATCGGGCGCGGGCTCGCTTCCTCGCCAAAACTGCTGATGCTGGATGAGCCCTCGATGGGGCTTGCACCATCGACCGCCGATTTCATCTTCGAGCGGCTGATCGAGATCCGCCGCCAGTCCGGCCTGACCATGTTGCTGGTCGAGCAGCGCGTGGCGGAGGCGCTCGAGTCCGCGGATCACGGCTATGTCCTCGAGGCCGGACGCGTCGTGCTCGAAGGCAACAACGAAACCCTGCGCGCCGACGATCGCGTGCGCAAGGCCTATCTCGGCATGTGACGAGCCAACGAACAATGGGGAGCGAGAACAAGATGAACAAGACGACCAAGGGATTGACCCGCCGTAGCGTGCTGTCGGCTGCCGCCGCCGTCGGTCTCACGCGGGTGGCTCGCGCACAGCAACCGGCTGAGGTCAAGGTCGGCCTGATCGTACCGTTGTCCGGCATCTATACCCGACCGGGCCAGGTGATGAAGATGGGCGCCGAGATGGGCATCGAGCACATCAATGCGCAGGGTGGTGTCAAGGCGCTCGGCGGCGCGAAGCTGAAGCTGGTCGTGATCGACTGCGGCGATACCACCGAGAAAGCCAAGAACGCAGCGCAGCGCATGGTGGCGCAGGAGCCCGACCTTGTCGCCGCCACCGGCGCCTATCTCTCCTCTTTCACTTTGGCGGTCACCGAGGTAACCGAGCGCGCTGAATTGCCGGTGCTGACGTTGTCCTATTCGGATCTGCTGACCGACCGCGGCTTCAAATACATCTTCCAGACCGCGGCAACCGCAAGCCGTCAATCCGAACTCGGATTGCCGACGCTGATGAAACTGGCCGAAGCTGCATCCGGCAAGCGGCCGAAAACCGTGGCGATGTTGATGGACAACACCGCGACCTCGGTCGCAACCGCCAAGGCGCTCAAGGAAAAACTGTTCGCGCAGGAAGGACTGCAGCTCGTCGTCGAGGAAGTCTGGACGCCACCCCTGTCCGATGCGACTCCTCTGATCCAGAAGGTCCGCTCCGCGAAGCCGGACCTGCTGCTCTTCATGCCCAACGCTGTATCCGACGCGAAGCTCGGGCTTGAGAAAATCAGCGAATTCGGCCTCGGCCAGGGCAAGGTCCCGACCGTCTCCTTCAGCATCACCATCGCAGAACCGGACATGCTGCAAAGCGTCAGCCCCGACGTCGTGCAGGGCATCATGACGATCGTCGCAAACTGGGGGTCGAAGGGTCATGAGGATCTGATCGCGGAGCTCAAGGCCAAATACAAGGAGCCCTGGATGACACAGAATGTCATCTCGACCTATGGCGACATGTGGCTGATGAAGGAAGCGCTGGAGAAGGCCGGCAAGGCTGATCGCCAGGCCGTGGCGCAGGCCTTCCGCACCATGGATGCCGGCCCGTCGAAATACTATCCGGGCGGCCAGCTCAAATTCGACGAGAAAGGCCGCCGAGTCGGCGCCGGCGTCGTCATCGTGCAGTGGCAATCGGGCGTGCCTGTCACCGTCTATCCGCCCGAACTCGCGCAATCGCAGCCGTTCTGGCCGAAGAAATCCTGATGGCAGCCTCGTGACCATTCGCGGAGGAGAATCGTCATGACTGGGAAGAACCGAACCGCAGTGACGCGGCGAACGCTGCTTGTGGGCGCGTCCAGCACGCTGATCGCATCCCGCGCGTGGGCACAGCAGCCCTCGGAAGTGAAGGTCGGCTTGCTGGTGCCGATCTCCGGGCTCTATGCGCGCCCGGGGACGGTCATGCGTGAAGGCGCCGAAATGGCTGTCGATCACATCAATGCTCAAGGCGGCATTAAGGCGCTCGGCGGCGCCAAGCTGAAACTGCTGGTGCTGGATTCCGGCGACACCACGGAAAAGGCCAAGAATGCCGCCCAGCGCATGGTCGCGCAGGAGCCCGACCTGGTCGCGGCGAGCGGCGCCTATCTCTCCTCGTTCACGCTCGCCGTCACCGAGGTCACCGAGCGCGCCAACCTGCCCGTCCTCACTCTCTCCTACTCGGACCTGATCACCGATCGCGGCTTCAAATACGTTTTCCAGACCTCGGCAACGGCGGGCTCGCAGGCTCGTCAGGCGTTGCCGCAGATCATCAAGCTGGCGGAGACGGCTTCCGGCAAGCGGCCGAAGACGGTTGCGATCCTCACCGACAATACGGCGGCGTCCACCGCATCCGCGAAATCGATGCGCGAGAGCCTTTTGGCGGAAAACCAGTTGCAGTTGATCGTCGATGAGACGTTCACGCCGCCACTCGCCGATGCGACGTCGCTGGTGCAGAAGATTCGCTCCGCGAAACCCGATCTTCTCTTCTTCCTGCCGACGGTGATTTCGGACGCGAAACTGCTGCTGGAAAAGATGAACGAATTCGGTCTCGGCCAGGGCAAGGTACCGACCATCTCGTTCGGCATCGCGATCGCCGAGCCAGACATGCTGCAGACCGTCAGCCCCGAGCTGCTTCAAGGCGTCCTGACCTGCGTCGCAAGCTGGGGCGCCAAGGGACACGAGGCGCTGATCGCCGAGCTGAAGACCCGCTACAAGGAGCCATGGATGACGCAAAACGCGATCTCCACCTATGGCGACATGTGGGTGATCAAGGACGCGCTGGAGAAGGCCGGCAAGGCTGACCGCGTCGCCGTCGCCGAAGCCCTGCGCAGCATGGATGCCGGTCCCTCGAAATACTACCCGCTGGGTGAGATCAAGTTCGACGAGAAGGGCCGTCGCGTCGGCGCCGGCATGACCATCGTGCAGTGGCAGTCTGGTGTGCCAGTGACGGTGTTCCCGCCCGAGCTCGCGCTGGCGCAGCCGTTCTGGCCGAAGAGCTGACAACGCCACCCGCAGTGACGCCGAACTCGACAAGAAATAGGGAACCGCCGCGCTATGAAGGACAAATGGGCACTCGTAACCGGGGCGACCGCCGGCCTGGGATTGGCGGTGGCGGAAAGCCTTGCCGGCGCGGGGGCCAATATCGTCCTGCATGATCTCATCGTGCCGAACGAATCCGCGGACCGGTTGCGCGCCCGGTTCGGCGTCGAAGTGATCGCTGCGGGAGCCGACCTGTCACAGCGCTCCGCCATCGAGGCCATGCTGGCCGACCTGCTTCGTCGCTGCGGCGCGATCGATATCCTCGTCAACAATGCCGTGGTCCGGCATTTCGCGGCAGTCGAGCGCTTTCCGCCGGATCAATGGGAGCGCGCGCTGGCGGTGAACGTGTCCGCGCCCTTCCATTTGATCCGCCTCGCACTGCCCGCCATGAAGCAGCGCGGGTGGGGCCGCATCATCAACATGGCCTCCATCTATTCGACCCGAGCAGTCGAAGGTCGCATCGACTACGTCACCACCAAGACGGCGATCCTCGGCATCACCCGCGCCGTAGCGCTGGAGACCGCGCGCACCGGAATCACCTGCAATGCGGTCGCCCCGGGGACGCTGCCGACCCCCGCCATCCAGAGCAAGATCGCTTCCATTGCGACCAAGGATGGCGAGACGGTGGACCGCGCGACAGAAAAATATCTCTCGGAGCGCCAGCCCTCCGGCCGGTTCATCGGGATGGAAGCCGTTGGCGCCCTGGTGGTGTTCCTCTGCAGCGCTGCCGCGCAGGACATCACCGGGGCCAGCCTGCCGATCGACGGAGGCTGGTCGATCGCATGAACAAACCGATCTCGAGAGAGCGACAAATGCTGATTCTGCCGGTAAATCGCTGGTAAACCCGCGATAGAACGAAGGCATCTCGCAAATGGACCGACGCGCCGAACTGCAGTCCACGCTTCGCATCGAAGACGTCCCGACCGTCAGGAAGATGGTCGCACAAAAGCTGCGCGAGGCGATCATGTCCGGCACGCTCAAACCCGGCCAGCGGCTGGTCGAGCGCGAGCTATGCGAGATGATGGGCGTCAGCCGCCCCTCGATCCGGGAAGCGCTGCGGCTGCTGGAGGCTGACGGGCTGGTCAACACCATCCCCCACCGCGGCCCGGTGGTCAGCCGGATCAGCCTCGAGGAGGCCCGGCAGCTCTATGCCGCCCGTGCGGTGCTGGAGGGATTTGCAGGCCGCGAATGCGCCCGTCTGCACGATCCCGAAGTGGTGCGCCGGATCGGCGATGCTTTGACCCGGCTGAAGACGGCGGCCGCGAAACAGGACCTCACCGGGTGTCTCGAGGCCAAGACCGACTTCTACGGCGCGCTGATCGGCGGCTGCCGCAACGCCTTTATCGAGCGCATGCTCAAGCCGTTGCATGACCGGATCACGCTGCTGCGGATCACCTCGATGTCGCAGCCGAAGCGGATCAACAAGAGCTTGCGCGAGGTCACGGCGATCTGGCGCGCGATCCAGAGCGGAGACGAGGAACTCGCCGAACGCTGCTGCGTCGATCATGTCAAGGCGGCGGCTGTCGCCGCGCTCGACATGATCGAGCGGACATCGGCCAAGGAAATGACGCTTCCCGACCCATAGGCGAAGCGCAAAGGGAGGGAGTGCGTGATGATGTCTTTGGTACGATCGCTGATCCTGCTTCTGCTGCTGTCACCATGCGCGACGGCATTCGCGCAGGACTATCCCTCCCGCCCGATCACCATGATCGTGCCCTTCTCGGCCGGCGGTCCTGGTGACGTGATTGCGCGAATTCTCGGCAGCGCAATGAGCGCGACACTGAAGCAGTCGATCGTGATCGAGAATGTGGTCGGCGCCGGTGGCACGCTGGGCACTAACCGTGTCGCCAAGGCGCCGCCTGACGGCTATACGCTGCTGCTGATGCATGTCGGTCAGGCGACCGCTCCGTCGCTCTACGCCAAGCTTCCGTTCGATCCGGTCGGCGACTTCGCCATGATCGGCCTCGTCACCGACGTGCCGATGATCCTGGTCGCGCGGCCGAACTTTCCCGCCAAGGATCTGAAGGAATTGGTCGGGCGGATTCGCAGCGACGGCGACAAGATGACGTTCGGCAATGTTGGCCTCGGCTCCGCCTCGCAACTCTGCGGCCTGATGTTCATGAGCACGACCGACACCAAGCTCACGTCCGTCTATTACAAGGGCGGTGGGCCAGCGCTCAACGACGTCATCGCCGGCCATATCGATGTCTATTGCGATCCGGCGACAGGGCCGACGCCCTATATCCAGTCTGGCACCATCAAGGGCTATGCGATCACCAGCAAGAAACGCGTCGCGACGCTGCCGGACGTTCCGACTTCGGCGGAAGCTGGCATTCCCGCGTTCGATGTGACCACCTGGTATGCCCTCTATGCGCCCCGCAACACGCCGAAGCCGGTGGTCGACGTGCTGGTCAGCGCCCTGCAGACGGCCCTCAAGGACCCGCCACTCGTCAGCCGCTTTGCTGAGCTCAGCATGACCCCGGTCGAGACCGAACGCGCAACTCCCGAAGCGCTGGAAGCTTTCCTGAAGGCCGAGATCGACAAATGGGCGCGGATCATCAAGGCTGCGGGAATCGAGCCGCAGTAGGACACTTCCGCTCACGAGGCGGGAATTGCGAGGCGCTCGATGGTTTGGATGTGACGGGCGAGCAGACCACAGGCCTGATCGAGATTGCGCGCTCGCAGCGCTTGCAGGATCAAGCGATGATCCTGATTGGACCGCGGTCGCCAGCCGGCATTACGCGCCATTGCGAACACCAAGCGCGAATTTGCAAGCTGCAAACCGTCGAGGCTGGCGAGCAGTCGCGGCATCGCACAGGGCGCCACCAGCGCGTGGTGAAAGGCGCGGTTGGCAGCCTCAAAGTCCTGGATCGTCTCAGCGTTGTCTCCCTCAATCAGCGCCAATTCGATTCGCGCCAAATGAGCTGACGTCAATTTCGGCGCGGCGTTCCGCAACGCGACGACTTCGAGCGCTGCACGCATCTCGGCAATTTCCTTCACGGAGTTGGTATCAAGCGGCGCAACGCGCACACCGCGACGGGGCACAGCGACAACAAGATGTTGAGCTTCCAGTTGCCGGAACGCCTCGCGTACCGGGACGTGGCTTGAACTGAATTCCCGCGCAATGTGGTCCTGCCGGAGCGGCGCATCCGGCTGCAATGCGCCGCTGATGATGCGCGCCCCGATTGACTCGGCAATGCGCCCCGCTGTCGTCGTGTTGTCGGCCATCATAGATTATCTATCATAAAAACGAGTGCATTTGCGTACGGCCTCGGCTAGCGTTCGTCCCAAGATCAGTATCATAGATAATACTCAAGATTATCTATGATAATATCCAAGCGAGGGCAAGTCCTATGGTGCATGCCGTAGAAGTGAAAGAGGGCGACAGCCGCAACACCGAAGCGGTCCGCACCGACTGGGACCGCGCAGAGGCCGAAGCGCTCTACGCCCTTCCCTTTCCCGACCTGATCTTTCGTGCCCAGAGCATTCATCGCAAGCATTTCGATCCGAACCATGTCGAAACGGCGAGCCTGCTCAGCATCAAGACTGGCGGCTGTCCGGAAGACTGCGGCTACTGCTCACAGAGCGCACATTACGACACCGGCCTGAAGGCCACGCGCCTGATGGACCACGCGGATGTGATCGCAACCGCTGAGCGCGCCAAGGACGCCGGCGCCACCCGCTTCTGCATGGCCGCCGCCTGGCGCAATCCGAAAGACCGTGACCTCGAGAAGGTCTGCGATATGGTCAGCGCGGTGAAAGGCCTCGGCATGGAGACCTGCGTCACGCTCGGCATGCTGACGCCGGGCCAGGCCGCGCGGCTCGCCGAAGCCGGGCTCGACTTCTACAATCACAATGTCGACACGTCGCCCGAGTTCTACGACAAGATCATCACCACCCGCACCCTGCAGGATCGCATCGATACGCTGACACACGCGCGCGACGCCGGCATCAAGGTCTGTTGTGGCGGCATCATCGGCATGGGTGAACGCGTTGATGACCGGCTGGGTATGCTGGTTCTGCTCGCCAATCTGCCTGTTCATCCGGAGAGCGTGCCGATCAACCTCTGGAACGAGGTCAAGGGCGTCCCGGTCAACGACATCGCCGAGCGACCCGATCCGATCGCGCTGGTGCGGCTGATCGCGGTCGCCCGCATCCTGATGCCGAAGAGCGTGGTGCGGCTCTCCGCTGGACGACAGTACATGACCGACGAGCTGCAGGCACTCTGTTTCCTCGCCGGCGCTAACTCGATCTTCATCGGCGACGTCCTCCTGACCACCAAGAACCCGCAGCGCGATCGCGATGCGAAGTTGCTGCAGCGGCTCGGCATGACATCCCGGCTTGGCCAGAGCCACGTCGCTTAGTCTGCTGTCGACTCGCCCAACTGATTGCTTGTCCGGGACTCGAGGCAATGAACGCAATCCATACGGACAAGACTGTCAGCTATCACACCGCCTTGCAGGCCTTGAAGGACGATGACCGGCTGCGCGGCCTCAAGCCGCGTGCAGGTATCGATTTCGTGTCGAACGACTATCTTGCACTGGCGAGCGCGCCGCGCATGAGGAACGCCGTCGCAGCCGCACTCGAGGCAGGCACACCGATCGGAAGCGGCGGGTCACGGCTTCTGCGCGGAAATTGCGAGGAGCATGAACAGCTCGAGGCAGAGGCTGCCAGGTTCTTCGGAGCCGAGACGACGCTATTTTTCGGCGGCGGATATCTGGCAAACTTTGCGCTTCTGACAACGTTGCCGCAACGAGGCGACCTTCTCGTCCTCGATTCTCTCGTTCACGCGAGTATTCATGAAGGAGCACGCGCTGGCCGGGCCGGATTTTGCGAAAGCGCCCACAATGATCCGCAGTCGATTGAAGACAGGATTCGCGACTGGCGGGCAAAAGGCGGAACAGGCCGCGTTTGGATCGTGGTCGAAAGCATCTACAGCATGGACGGCGATTTCGCGCCGCTTGCGAAACTCGTCGCGATAGCAGACCAGTACGATGCTTTCCTGATCGTGGATGAGGCTCATGCCACCGGCGTCTACGGTGCGCAGGGTCGAGGACTGACCGCCCCCTATGAGGGGCGCGAAAACCTGATCGTCATTCATACCTGCGGCAAGGCACTGGGTGCAGCCGGAGCAATCGTCACTTTGACCCGCGTGCTGCGCGACTTCATGGTCAATCGTTGCCGTCCGTTTATCTTCGCTACCGCTCCCTCCCCCCTAATGGCTGTTGCTGTGCAGGAGGCGCTAGCAATCCTGCAGCAGGAACCTGACCGGCAGCAACGTCTCGCCAGCCTGGTCGCGTTCACGCATCGAGAGCTCGCCGTGCGCGGCAGCCGAAGTCCTTCACGCTCGCAGATCGTCCCCTATATCGTTGGCGACAACGCGCGTGCGATGGCTTTGGCGGCTGCGTTGCAGGTTCGGGGCTTCGATATCCGTGGAGTCAGGCCACCAACCGTACCGGCAGGTACGGCACGGTTGCGGATTTCCCTGACCCTGAATGTCAGCGAGGATGATGTGCGGGCAATGCTCGATGCCCTGTTCGAAGAGACAAGGGGCAAGTCCCCATGAGCCTGCGGATCGTGGTGACTGGCACGGACACCGGGATCGGCAAGACAGTGTTTGCAACGGGACTCGCCGGCTTTCTCGGCGCCAAATATTGGAAGCCTGTTCAAGCTGGTCTCGATGGTGAGACTGACTCCCAGCACGTGGCGCGGCTGGGAGCCCTCTCCTGCGATCGCATCGTGCCCGAGCGTTACCGTCTCAGAACACCGGCTTCGCCCCATCTGGCTGCCGAGATTGACGGGGTTGGCCTCGACACGGAATCGCTTCACGTGCCGGACACCGGCACGTGCCCGCTTGTGATAGAAGGTGCGGGCGGGCTGATGGTGCCGCTTAGCCGCAGCAAACTGTACATCGACATTTTTGCGCGCTGGCAACTTCCTGTCGTGCTTTGCGCGCGCACCGCGCTCGGCACCATCAATCATTCGCTGCTGTCGATCGAAGCGCTGCGACATCGTAGGATCGATGTTCTCGGGATTGCATTCATTGGCGACGAAAACACCGATACCGAGACCACGATCTGCAGGATCGGACGGATACGGAAGCTTGGACGATTGCCCTGGCTTTCCCCTCTAAGCCCGGACGCGCTGCGGACCGCCTTCGAAGGCTCATTTAACCGCGACGATTTCAAGCCATGATGCACGAAAAGCAGTCCCGCATCTGGCATCCATTCACGCAACACGCGCTGCAGGGCGCGATGACGAAGGTTGTGCGCGGAGAAGGCGCCTATCTCTATACCGCAGACGACCGTCGTATCATCGACGCAATCGCATCCTGGTGGGTGGTGACGCACGGCCACTGCCATCCGCAAATCGTAAGCGCCATTCAGAAGCAGGCAGAGCAGCTCAACCAGATTATCTTTGCCGGCCATACTCACGAGCCGGCCGAAGAGGTCGCTGCGCTGCTTCTGAAATTGGCCCCCCGTGGCCTCGATTACGTCTTTTTTTCCGACAGCGGCTCGACCAGCGTGGAGGTCGCGCTGAAAATGGCGCTCGGCTACTGGCACAACATCGGCGAGCCGCGCTCGCGCATTGTCGTGATGCAGCACTCCTACCACGGCGACACGGTGGGTACGATGTCGGTCGGCGCACGAGGTGTATTCAACGCGGCATATGAACCGTTACTGTTCCACGTCACCTCAGTGCCGTTTCCGGAACGCGGTCGCGAACAGGCAACGCTTGATGCGCTCGAAGCTGCGTGTCGCAACGACAATCCGGCCGCGTTCATTGTGGAGCCGCTGATCCTGGGCGCGGGCGGGATGCTGATGTATCCAGCCTGGGTGCTGAGAGAGACGAAGCGGATCTGCGAGGCATCTAATGTCCTGTTCATTGCCGATGAAGTCATGTCCGGCTGGGGCCGGACGGGGACATTGTTCGCGTCTGAGCAGGCGGACGTGTCGCCCGACATCGCCTGCTATTCCAAAGGCCTCACTGGCGGATCGCTTCCGCTCGCCGTGACACTCTGCCGCGCCGATATCTTTGACGCCCACTATTCGAAAGATCGCGCGCGCACGTTCTTTCATTCGAGCTCATACACGGCCAATCCGATCGCGTGCGCCGCCGCGAAAGCGAACCTGGATCTTTGGCAAGAACCGGACGTTCGAAAGCGCATCGCATCCGTGGCAGCAATGCAAGAAGAAGGAATTGAATCGTTTCGCGTGGACGCACGCTTCAACAACGTTCGCCGGGTCGGCACCATCACCGCGCTTGATTTGGCAGTCCCCGACGGGGGCTACCTCGCTGACATTGGTCCGAAGCTTCAAGCCTTTTTTCGCGACCGAAATCTCTTGCTGCGGCCGCTCGGCAATACGATCTACGTTATGCCGCCTTATTGCGTCACAGCGGCCGACCTCAATGAGATCTATGTCGGCATCAGCGATGCCGCCGATGCGCTAGTCTCTGGGAAGTCAGCTGGGATTTCTTGAGGACACTATAGCCAGCATCGCGTCGAAGATCGGCAAGGCTTATCCACCGAGACCCAGGACCGGCCACATGGCGTCGACGCGTGCCACCACATCTGGGTCCATGGTCAGCACCTCGCCCCATGCACGCTCGGTTTCCGGCGGCATCTTTATCGTTGCATCGATTCCGAGTTTGCCGCCAAGACCTGGTTTTGGCGAGGCGAAGTCGAGGTAATCGATCGGGGTATCGGCAAGCGTGACGAGATCGCGCGAACTATCGCTTCGCGTTGCAACCGCCCACATCACGGAACGCCAGTCGCGGATATCGATATCGCCATCGACGACGATGAGAAATTTGGTGTAGGTGAGCTGGGGCAGCATCGACCACAGCCCAAGCATGAGGCGCCGCGCCTGCCCTGGATAGCGCTTGGAAATCGCCGCAACCGCGATCCGGTAAGAACACGCTTCCGGCGGGAGCCAGAGGTCGATAACTTCCGGAAACTGCTGTTGTACCAGAGGCAGGAACAGATGATTGAGCGCCTCGCCGATGCGGGACGGCTCGTCCGGCGGACGTCCGGTGAAGGTCGAGAGATAGATCGACTTGCGCCGCCGGGTCACCGCCGTCACGCGCAACACAGGAAACTCCTCGACGGAATTATAATAGCCGGTGTGGTCGCCATAAGGACCCTCGGGCGCCGTTTCCGTCGCGGACACATAACCCTCGATGACGATTTCGGCCGTGGCGGGCACCGAGAGCGGAACGGTGATGCAGCGGACCAGATCCAGCCGCTGCCCGCGCAGCATGCCAGCCAGCCGCAGTTCGGAGATCGCTTCCGGCGCAGGCAAGACCGCAGCCAGGATGGTCGCAGGATCGGCGCCGATGACGATGGCGACCGGCATGTCCCGGCCAAGCCTTTTCCACTGATCGTGGTGACGGGCACCGCCGCGATGCGGCAGCCAGCGCATGATGGCGCTGTCGCGGCCCAGCACCTGTATCCGGTAGACTCCCATGTTGTCCTGGCCCAAAGCGGCGGGCTCGGGCGGCGCAGTCATGACCAGCGGCCAGGTGATCAGGGGCGCCGGCTCTCCGGGCCAGCAGACCTGGGCCGGCAAAATGCCGAGGTCTATGGCGTCGCCGGTTGCGATACATTCCTGCACCGGCGCCGCTGAAATCGTGCGCGGCCGGGTCGCCAGCGCGGCCCGTGCAAGGGGAAGCTTGCGCCATGCGTCGATCAGGCTTTGCGGCGGCCGGGGCGCGCGCAGTTCGGCCATCAGTTCGCCAAGCTCCCTCAGCCGGTCCGGCCGCACGCCAAATCCCCAGGCCACCCGTTCGATCGTACCGAAAAGATTGGTCAGCAGCGGCATATCCGAAGGAGCCCCATCCGCCCTCACCGGCTGTTCGAACAGAAGGGCCGGTCCTTCCGCGCGAAGAACGCGACGATGGATTTCCGTGATGTCGTGCACCACCGACACCTTCTCGCGAATGCGTCGCAATTGCCCCTTGCTCTCGAGAAAAACCAGGAAGTCGTGCAGTTCCTGAAAATTCGGCACGTCGCGACGTAACAAGAGGCTTCTCCTTAAGACACAGAGACTCCTATGCAGCAAAATTCCAGGTCTTCTTTGTTCTTGCACAAACAACGCTCGTGATCATCGCTCTATCCTGACGGAATGAACTTTTCGAAAATGACCTCGCCTCCGCCGTCACCGTTGCCGGTGCCTCCATTGCTGGCGCTTGCTGTGCGCCCGTTGCCGCTGTTGCCGCTTCAGACTGTACTCACGGTCGTGCTGCTTCGCATTTGCAGGGAACATCCGAGGATGTTCGACAGGCTCGGCGAGCATGCCCGAAAACGATTTGGCATCAAGCCGACCGATCTGCCCTTTGGCTTTCTGCTCGAGCCCGCCCCTTCCCGCCCGCGGCTGTCGGTGGTGCGCAACCTGCCGGATGATGTTGACGCTCGGATTTCCAGTCCGTTAGCCGGGCTATTTGGTCTGATCGAAGGCAGCCTTGACGGCGATGCATTGCTGTTTTCGCGCGACCTCGTGGTGGAAGGTGATGTCGAGGCGGTGCTCGCGCTTCGCAACGCGATTGATGACGCGCAACTCGACCCGGTGGCGGAGATCGCCAGCATATTCGGACCACTGGCCGAACCATTGAAACGCACGCTGCAAATTGCTCGAACGGTGGCCGGCGCCTCAAATCGATCGCACAAAGGGATTTGACGATGGAGCTGATCTGTCCCGCGGGCACACCAGCCGCATTGAAGACCGCGATCGACGCCGGAGCCGATGCGATCTATTGCGGCTTCAACGACGAGACCAATGCACGAAACTTTCCGGGTCTGAATTTCAGCCGCGCCGAACTCTCCGATGCGATCGCGCTTGCACATCGCCGCGGCGTGAAGGTCCTGGTCGCCATCAACACATTCCCGCGCGCGGGCGCCGTCAGTCTCTGGCATCGGGCGATAGACGACGCTGTAGCGGCCAAAGCCGACGCGCTAATCCTGGCCGATGTCGGCCTGCTGGAATATGCAGCGCGCCGCCATCCTGCCCAACGCTTGCACGTCTCGGTGCAGGCGGCCGCCGCCAACGCGGATGCCATCGCTTTTTACGCCGAGACATTCGGCGCCCGTCGCGTCGTCTTGCCCCGCGTCCTGAGCGTCGCGGAAATAGCTGGCATCGTCCGCGAGATCACCTGCGAGACCGAAGTGTTCGTCTTCGGCGGCCTTTGCGTGATGGCTGAAGGCCGCTGCTCGCTGTCGTCCTATGCCACCGGGCAGTCGCCGAACATGCAGGGCGTATGTTCACCCGCAAGCCATGTCGCCTATGAGCAGGAGAACGGCAGGACGAAGTCGCGCCTAGGTGGATTCACGATCAACAGCTTCGAGATCGGTGAAGCCGCCGGCTATCCGACGCTTTGCAAAGGTCGCTTCACGACCAAACACGGCACCGGTTACATCTTCGAAGATCCCGTGAGCCTTGACGCTGCAACCTTGCTTGCCGGGCTGCGCGACGCCGGCGTTACGGCGCTCAAGATCGAAGGGCGCCAGCGCGGCCGAGCCTATGTCGAGGGTGTCGTGCGGCACTTCCGTCAGGCTCTCAACGCGCTGGACTCCGGCCTGCCGATCGATGCCGGGCAACTTATGCCATTCACGGAAGGTCAGGCTACGACCGTAGGTGCCTATCGCAAGACCTGGAGGTGAACGTCCCAGCCGTCTTTGTTGAATGACTAGAGAAAACCGACCGGAGGAATGGTTTCATGCAGCTCAGCCTCGGCCCAGTTCTTTATAATTGGGCGCCGGAACGCTGGCGCGACTTCTACTTTCGCATTGCGGACGAGGCGCCGGTCGACACCGTCGTGATTGGAGAGATCGTCTGCTCGAAGCGATCGCCCTTCATCGCTCCACATCTGCCTGCGGTCGTTGAGCGGCTCCGCGCCGCCGGAAAACAAGTCCTGCTCGGCTCCCTGATCCTGACCTCGCTGCCGCGCGAGCGGCGGCAGATGGCCGAGCTCGTCAATACGGCAGAGCTCCTGGTCGAGGTGAACGATCTGACCTGTCTCAAGCCACTTGTCGGTCGCTCTCATGCGATCGGTCCGTTCATCAACATCTATAACGAGGCCAGCGCCGCGTTCCACGCCCAGCGTGGCGCGACAAGACTCTGCCTCCCGCCGGAGCTGCCGATGTCGTCGATCGCGGCGATTGCTGCCGCGCTTCCCAGCGTCCTGATCGACATATTCGCCTTCGGTCGGGTGCCTCTGGCAATCTCCGCCCGCTGCTATCACGCGCGCCTTCACAAGCTGACAAAAGACAATTGCCAGTTCGTCTGCGAGCGGGACCCGGATGGACTGATGCTGAAGACGCTGGATGGCGCTGACTTCCTGACGGTCAACGGCGTCCAGACCCTGTCGTCCACCTGCGCCAACCTGCTGGGCGACGCCGATGCCTTGCGCGAGGCCGGCGTCGGGTCATTTCGCCTGTCGCCGCAGGATTGCGACATGGTCGGGGTCATCAGCATCTTCCGCGCGGTCCTTGATGGCCGGGAGGATGCGGAGAGCGGAACGCGACGTCTCGCGCAGCTTTATCCGGACGTGCACTTTTCCAACGGGTTTCTCCACGGAGTAGCCGGCTTTCTCTCCGTGGCACCCGACGCCCGCACCAACCAGCGACCCGGATTCCGTGAACCGATCAAACCGCACATGCTCTAGCAACACATGCTCTAGCAACCTTTGGGGCCCCATATGGCGATTGCAGCACGGCGCCTACCGCAGGACGGAACCATCGATGTCGTCAACCGGCTGCGGCATGTTCTCACGCAGGTTAACCTGGACTGCACGTGTCAGGATTCTCTGGCTGGGGCCCTCGATCGATTTGCGACGCTTGAAAAGCGCCGCTTCTCCCGGCGGCAGCTTGTCCAGGCACGCGACTGCAGAAATCAAATCGCTGCCTTTCTATCGCTTCTATCGGAGCTTGACGCGCTTACCGAGAGCGAACCTGACCGGACCGTGTTCAGAGAAATGGAGCTCGTATTTTCCGAGATCGTCGATTGTGCCTTCGCCGGAGTGTTGGCATTGAGGCAAATCGCAACGGAGTAGGCAGCCAACCGCACCAGCGGAACGTGAATGCTAGATTTGGACCGCAAGGCCCGAACTATTCCTCCTCGTCCGCGATGGCCACGAGAGCATGCGGCTTGCACAGGACCACGCGGCACCGCCCGCAACTGACGATGCCCCGCTCTTCCCAGGCGCTAAGCGTCCTGCTGACGGTATGCAGGGTGGTCCCGACCATTTCGGCGAGGTCACGGCGGGACAGCGGAAACGCGATCTCGATGCCGCGCGCCGTGCGGCGCCCCGACTGGTGCGCCAGACGAAGAAGGGTATGACCAATCCGACGCTCGACCCGTTCGGTCGACAGTTCACGCACACGGATCTGCATCTCGTGATACCGCTGGCCCAACAGCGTGAGGGCGTTGATGGCAACGACGGGATAACGCTCCATGATCTGTCTGACAATGGCGCTCGTCCAGCCGATCAGATGACTATCGTCCACTGCGGTCACCGTGCCGGGATGGGTATCACTGCCCACAAGTGCCGCGTAGCCCGCAACCTCTCCCGGACCAAGATAACGGATGATAATCTGCTGACCGTCCTGGGCCATCTGCGACGCCCGCAACCGGCCCGCAATCACGACAAAAAGGGACGTCGTGCGGTCGCCCTGTTGAAACAGGATATCGCCGGCGGCAAGACGCCTTCGTCCCGCTGAAGCCTGAAGGAATCGGAGCGCCTCCGGAGGAGTCCCCTGAAACAGTTCGGTCCGGGCGAAGAGATCCAGGTCCGGAGAGTAATCCATGCCGCCGACTTCATGCTGCACATCTGGCGGTGTACCTCCGCTGTCACATAGTAGTGTGCGGCAACGCCCTCCAATTTGAGCCAGCGCAAATAGTTGGATCGATTATTCCCAATAATACCAAGGCTTGTCATACAAGAGGAAAGCCCCTGCCCGCCGACCCAAAGACGGGGCGACTGATGCCGAGGCGTGCCCTAACACGGGATCGAAAATGCTGCTCGTCAACAAGACGGATCTGTTTCGACATCGCGTGCCAGACACCCTGGCTGACCGAATTGCGCTGGGCATCGTGCGCGCGGGCACATCGATGGCCGGCGCCCTCTTTGGCGGTCGATACGGCCATCGTGTCGTTGTGCTCGAGACCGTGGCCGCGGTCCCGCCGATGGTCGCCGCAACGTTGCTGCATCTCAAATGCCTGCGCCTTATGCTCGACGATCGCGGCTGGATCCGGACCTTCATGGACGAGGCGGAGAACCAGCGCGTTCATCTGATGTCGTTTATTGCGCTGGCTCAGCCTCGCGCCTGGGAACGTATCCTGATCGCCATCGCGCAAGCGGCATTCTATAATGCTTTTTTCATTCTCTACTTGATATCCGCCCGGACAGCGCATCGCCTGGCCGGATATTTCGCCGAGCAAGCGGTCCGGGGTTACTCGGAATATCTCATTCGGCTCGGATCTGATGATCGCAGCAGCGATGCGGCACCCGCATCGGCCATCGCGTACTGGGATTTGCCATCCGATGCGGATGTCACTGACATGATCCTCGCCATGCGCGAGGATGAGGCCATCCACCGCGACCTGCACCATGCCTTCGCCGACGCGCTGGCGGCAGGTCAGGCATTTCCACGCGGCAACGCCTGAGGCGATTTTTCTGGCTCAATTGGTGACCTGCGAAAAGGAACGAGAAATGGCGCGACGAACCGATCTGCCCCTTGTGTATTCCTGCTCTGGCTGTTCAAGCGCCGCTCAACTGGCGAACCATCTCGCGATTCGACTGGATCGAATCGGGAAAGCGGAAATGTCCTGCATCGCAGGGGTCGGAGGCGACGTTCCTTCGCTTGTACGAGTTGCGACCTCGGGGCGGCCAATAGTCGCGATCGACGGCTGCGCGCTCAAATGTGTTCAGAGTTGCCTGACGCGACACGGTGTCCAAGCAGCAAGCCATTACGATCTCACGCAGTTCGGCGCAAAGAAGCGATTCAGGATGGATTTTAATCCTGCTCAAGCTGACCAGCTATTCGAACGCATCGTCGACGATCTGTCACAGCGATTCACTGCCGCAGAGGCCTCCGAGAGGTCCGCCGAGAATCGTACGTAGTTCGCGCTTTTCGCCTCGGCCGGTCAAATGCGGATGCGGCTATTCGCCGTGGGTCCACTCACCCGCGCCGCGTTCTGCGAGATCATTGCGATTCCCGATATCCGCACTCAATGCGCCACGCTCGCCGCCCTGCTCGCCACCCGAGACGAGGAACGGCAGTTCGAGCGTATCGGCGCGCAATCACCTTAGCTGGTGAATTCATCCGCACGACGGACTGTCGTCTGCCTCATGCGTTGGCCTTTCAAATAAGCACGACACTTGCGATGAAGCACCGGTGCACTCGCTTTATAGCTCGGCACGCTGCCACTATACTCATGTGGCGGAAGGGCCTTTGTCCGATACCTGCGCAGGAGCAATAGAGCATGCGGAAAGTCGGAATTGTCGGGGCCGGCGCGGTCGGCGCCGCCTGCGCGATGGCGCTAAGTCTTCGGCGCAGCGCGGACGAAGTCGTCCTCGTGAACAGAACACCGGCAAAGAGCGTCGGGATCGCCACGGATATCACCTATGGAGCGGCGATCGGCGACGTGACCGCCGTTCGCAGTGGCGACATCGCCGATCTGACCGGTTGCTCGGTCGTTCTCCTCACTGCCGGCGTCAACGAAAAGACCGGAGGCGCAACCGACCGGAGCGACAAGGAAGGCCGTCTGAAGCTCCTCACCGCCAATGCCAAGATCTACAGGGAACTGGTTCCTGCCATCGTCGCTGCCGCGCCGGATGCCGTGATCATTGTCGTCACCGATCCGCCGGACCCGCTCACCGATGTCGCCCGCGACGCTGCCGGGCATGAACGCGTGTTCGGCACCGGTACGTTCCTTGACAGCCTGCGCTTCCGGACTCATCTTGCCCGTCACTTCGGCGTTGCTCCAACCGCCGTAGATGCTCTCGTGCTCGGCGAACACGGCACTTCGAGCGTCTTTCTCTGGTCCTCCGCCCGAATTGCAGGCAGTCCGGTCGAGACACTTTTCGATCGACCGGCGGAAACGAAAGTGCAGATTGAACGGGATGTCCGGCAGGCCAACATCACGATCATCGAGGGGATCGGCGCCAGCCAGTACGGGATCGGAATCGTATCCGCCCGGATCGCCGAGGCGGTCCTCGGGGATGAGAAGGTTGTTCTTCCGGTGTCGAGCCCCCAAAAAGCATTTGAGGTCAGCCTCTCCCTGCCCTCCGTGATCGGAGCAGCCGGTGTCGAGCGCGTTCTCACGCCGCAGATGAGCCGGCAGGAACAGGCAGCGCTACGCGCGAGCGCGCAGCACATCGCGGACGCGTCTGCCCGTCTGAAGCAGTAGAACGATCGCTTCCGGGCCGTGCGTTCGTTCGGACAAACCTGCGTGCGGATCGGAAATACAGGTCACCGCCACACGTTTACCGCAATAGCGGTGCCTTGCGAATGCCGAAGGGACGGCCGACCGCCCACAAGGTCGTGCCTCGCCTCCTCGCGAGGAC
This sequence comes from Bradyrhizobium sp. Leo170, assembly GCF_004296405.1. Taxonomy (GTDB): domain Bacteria; phylum Pseudomonadota; class Alphaproteobacteria; order Rhizobiales; family Xanthobacteraceae; genus Bradyrhizobium. The sequence continues at coordinate 21,013 of NZ_PSRR01000001.1, read as the reverse complement.
GAAGTTGTCCTGAATCCACCTTCTTTGGAATATCTGCTCAGCGCAACGGCAAAGGCATATCGGATGCGCGCCACGTCATTCGCGGCCTTGTTACTCCTGTTGCCTACTCTGTCGGCGACTGCGGCTTCGACCGTCAGCGAAGATACCGGACCACCGCCGGCGCTGGAGCCGGGCAAGGCACCCCCACTGCCCCAGCAGGGGCCGCTCGCTGAGCCCCGCTCGTCAAATCAGGTCGGCTTTCCCGCGGCGCTGACGGCATCGGCTATCCCACCAGCCAGCCCGCTTACGCCTGCCGCGGTTGCGTTGGGTGAGAAGCTGTTCTTCGACGGCCGGCTGTCGGATGACGGCACCGTCGCGTGCGCCACATGTCACGATCCGGCGCGCGCCTTCACCGATGGACGGCCCGTGTCGATCGGAATCCATGGCCGTGCCGGACAACGCAATGCTCCAACCGTGCTGAACGCACTTTATAACAAGACGCAGTTTTGGGATGGCCGGGTCGACACGCTGGAGCAGCAAGCGGCCCTGCCGATCACCAACCCGTTCGAGATGGGTTCGTCCAGTATCGCTGCTGCCGTGTCCAGGATCGCTGGCGACAAGGACTATCAGGTGCAATTCATGCAGGCCTTCGGCCGCGACGTGAACGAACAGGACCTGCTGCGCGCGATCGCGACCTATGAACGGACACTGGCGTCTTTCGATTCTCCGTTTGACCATTTCATCGCCGGAGACGCCGGCGCTATCAGCGACTCGGCTAAACGCGGCTGGGAATTGTTCAACACCAAGGCACGCTGCAACCTTTGCCACGCCTTGGCGGACAACAAACGCGACGTGACTGTCTTTACCGACAACGACTTCCACAACATCGGCATCGGAATCCTCCGGCACCACGTAGGTCCCTTGGCGCAGCAGGCGGAACGCGAGCTTGCGCAAGGACGCCTGCCGGATGTCGACGCCGCGGCGATCGCGAGCGAGATGTCGGTCCTGGGACGTTTTCTGATCACGAAACGGCAGAGCGACATCGCCGCATTCAAGACGCCTGACTTGCGCAATATACTGGTGACGGGGCCCTACTTCCACGACGGATCGATGCAAACCTTGTGGGACGCCGTCGATCACTACAACAAGGGCGACGGCCGCGCCGACCCCTGGCTCGACGAAGACATCCAGCCGTTGGCCATGACGGAGGCCGAGATTGATGATCTGGTCGCGTTTCTTGCCTCGCTGACAAGTTCTCCATACAAGGAGGCTGGCGACCACGAATATGCGCGGCAACTCGCGTTATCCAGGGTTGATCGCCCACAGCGGGACACCGCACGGGCTTTCGGCCCGAAGCCGTCGCAGCCGAAGCCGCCGCCGCCATTTTGATGGATCAGCGCATTGTGTCGAAAGAGGCCCCGTGACGAACCCAGCCCTATCGAACGATCCCGGCGATGCGACCGCGTTCACGCACGCATCCCGCCAAGGCGAGAACCGTCCTCAGCCAGCGATTGCGATGCTGGAAACCAGGCATCTGTCGCGGAGCGTCGGACAACGGCTGCTCGTCAATGACATCAGTGTACAAGTCTCGGCGGGTGAGATTCTCGCCGTCGTCGGCGCGAGCGGGGCCGGGAAGTCATCGTTCCTGCGGCTGCTCAACCGGCTGGACGAGCCTACGGCCGGCACGGTTCTGCTGACGTCTGCGGACTACCGGTCAATTGCGCCGCAGGAGTTGCGGCGGCGCGTCGGCATGGTCATGCAAACGGCCTTTCTGTTTCCCGGCACAATCTCTGCGAACATCGCTTTCGGACCGCGCCAGCGCGGGGAAGTCATGCCGCCGCCGCAGATCGCAACGCTGCTCGAGCGAGTCGGCTTATCCGGATTCGCCGACCGTGATGTCGGCAACCTTTCCGGCGGCGAGGCCCAGCGCGTGGCGCTGGCTCGAACGCTGGCGAATGCTCCTGAGGTTCTGCTGCTCGACGAGCCGACCTCCGCGCTCGATGAGGCGTCCGTGCGCGGGGTCGAGGAGCTCATTCTCGGCATCATCCGAGAACGGCGAATGGCCTGCGTGATCGTCACGCACAACCGTGAGCAAGCCATCCGTCTCGCGGACAGAACCATGATCATGGAAGCGGGCCGACTTGTCGCGATCGGCGCAACCAGGGAGGTGCTGCATGCTGACTGAGTTGGAGAGCAGCATAGGCAGCGAAGTGTTGATGGGCCTTGCCCAAGCCGCCGGCGCCATCGCGCTGTGCGCCGCCGTGGTGGCGCTTTGCCGGTGGCACGCCGTCCGCGTCGAGCGCGAGGCCGCCGTATCGATGGCACGTGGACTCATACAGATGGTTCTCGTTGGGATGGTGCTGGCGGTGTTGCTCCAAGGCAGCTTGCTGATCGGCACTCTTATCCTGCTGATGATGACGGTCGCCGCGGCATTCACGGCAGCTCGCCGCCTCCAGAAAATGGAAGGCGCGCTGCTGCTGTGCTTCTGGGCGATCGTCGCCGGCGCCGGAACCGTGATCGCGGCGATGCTGGTGACCCGGAGCCTTCGGGCCGACATCGCGATCCTCGTGCCTGTCGGCAGCATGATCATCGCCAATGCGATGAATGCATGCGCGCAGGCGGCCGAGCGCTTCCGGGCCGAGATCGTCGCCCATGTCGGACAGATCGAGGCAAGCCTCTCGCTGGGCGCAGAGCCCGCCGTTACGGTTACGCCTTATCTTCAGAGCGCGGTCTATGCGAGCCTTCTGCCTCGGCTCGATATGCTGAAGTCTCTCGGTTTGGTGTGGATCCCCGGGGTCATGGCCGGCATGATGGTCTCCGGCGCGAGTCCGGTCTACGCCGCCATCTACCAATTCGTGGTCGTTGCCATGATCCTGGCTGCGTCGGGGATTACCGGCCTCGTCGCCACCCTTCTCATGCGGTCCCGCGTGTTTACTTCAGCGGCACAGTTGGCGCTTCGGCCTGCGGAAGCGTCAACGTCGAGCCCTACGGTGACGCGGGCTCATCCGTAAGCCGGGCAGGCTCGGTCATCGCGCACCCTGCGCGAACTCGTTCGGTCATGTCAGCACAAGTTGGTCGAACTGCGCGGTCGATTCAACTCATGCTGCCCGGCATGAAGCATCGCGGTTTCGGATGACCATCTTGATAGTAGGGCCACACCATCGTCCGCCCCGAGAGGTTCGGCCCATCTACGACAGCTTCCCTGGGAACGTCGACCCATTCGCCATCGATGCGCACCCGATAGTGACCATCCTTGCTTTCCCAATCGGCGTCATCGACGCGCTTCGCATCTGTGCCGTCACAGCATGGGCCCTTGCCGCTGTGTAAGCTCTCATACCAATGGTTCAATTCGGGGTGCCCAGAATCGTGAGCGCGGGCGGACCCGAATGCAAAAATTGACAGCACGACAGCAAGAATAAGAAGCGCTGGCTGCTTGCAATCCGTACTCATTCCACGACCAATCTGTGCTGCGATCATATCCGATACCCAACTCCAGTATGCTGGTCGCGAAGCTCGCAAATCACGTGCCACCAGATCACCGGTGCAGCATTAATTTTGATCTCCGCGATGATTATTTTGCGGGCAGGCCGATCGCACCTAGAGTCCTCTCGTTGCGATCAAAAACGTCGCGGCGCAACGATCGGTGACGAACGCTGCGAGCGCCTCCCTATGCCGGCCACATCATTGTTCTGCTGTTCGTGGAGATATGACCGACGATGTCCACGTCAATTATATGATTTTTCTCATACCATCACGTTGCCGAGAGTAGTCACACTCATCGCGCCTGACTTCGCTGGGGTTGTCTGCGCATACGGCGATGTTCGTGGTCGCTCGCGATCGATTGATCGTTCGGGTCCGACATCATCACGCCTGTGTCACCGCGAGGATGAGCTTCTCGAAATAGGTGTGCCGTCGATGAGCCAAACGTAGCAACATGCCTGCGACCGCTCTCAACCGTTTCGGACGGCCTGCACAGATAAAGGTCGACGTCGCCATTTTCGACGCATCGGAAAATAGATGTCTTGGATAGAGTGCCGCGTGCCGCGCGGCCTACGAAAGGCCAGCGCCCTCTTCGCCTGACATTCCCAATCCCGCCGCGGCGGACGATTTCCGGGAAGCACGCTTGGTGCCTTTCGACAAGTCTGACGGCGAGCGCCCCGGCCAAAAGTTCCGCGCTGACGGCACCGAGGGCGCCCTCAAATCGAGAAGGCGACGCATTCGCGGTATGCAGACCTGCTCTGCGTCATAGTGATCGATGACGAAGCGGCGGGCGGCCTGCCTCATTGACGAGAACTTCGCGGGTTCCTGCAGCGCTTCAATCACGCGTTCGGCGAGCTCATCGACCGCAAAAAATGGAACCAGCAAACCATTCTCGCCGGAACTGATGACTTCGCGCACCGGCTCCGTATCAGACCCAATCACCAAACAACCGGCGCTCATAGCTTCCAGCGCCGACCAGGACAGCACGAAGGGATAAGTCAAATAGACATGTGCCGATGATACCTGGAGCGCTGAAATGAATGTCTGATATGGGACGCCTCCCATGAAATGAACGCGCGACAGATCCAACTGATCGCGGACCTCGTCGAGAAAGATCGACTTCCAGGTCTTGCCGGCCGGCGGAGGAAGTCCATACGATAATCCATCCCTGCCAATGATGACGATCTGCGCGTTGGGCCGCCGCCTGAGGATTTCGGGGAGAGCACGCATGAAGACGTGGTAGCCCCTGAGCGGTTCGAGATTGCGTACGACAAACGTCACAATCTCATCCGACGAACGTACTTCCCGGCCATTCGGCAGCATCAGGCGCGCCCGCGGATCTGGCCGCACGCGCGATGTATCAATTCCTTCATGAATCACTTCGATCTTGCTTTGATAATGCGAGGGAAAGGTCGATTGCTGCCAAGTGGTAGGCGAGATTCCGAGGTCGCAATCTGCCAGCGCCAGCAATGTCGTCGCATTCTTCAACTGCAGTCCGATATGACCATCCAGTCCGGACATCGGAAATTCCGGATCGAATCCGATGTCCCGCCCCTCGGCGCCGTAAAAGAACTCGCAATAGACGAACAATCTTGCCTTGGGGAACATCGTGCGCAGTGGCAGGGTCTCTCCCCATCCCGGGTGGGCCAGAATCAAGTCCGGGGCGAAGCCCGACGCCGCCAAGGTCGAAAGACTGTAAAGCACTTGCTCAGCGCGGCGGCACTCAAGGTCGAATCGCCTGGCGAAAGGATGGGTTCCGGAAACATCTGCTTCGGGGAGCATATATTTAATCAACTTAACCGAAGGCATCGGCTGCGCGCTCGATGCACCGACAGCAACGAGCTCGAAGCCGGGTTCGTTAGCCAACGCAGCCGCCAGATTGCGGTACTGTGCCGGGAAGTTATTGTGAACGAATAAAATCTTCATCGACGATGCTGTCGCCTGTCTGCTTCAAGCAGTACGATCAATCGAGAACGGACTGAAGCTTGCGCGTCGTGTTTATAGCAAGAATTTCCTGCAGCGAACCATCAATCGCTAATCGCCGAACGATAGTTCGGCATTCGCACTATGTGGTGACAAAGTTCCCTATGATTAGAATGCTGCAATTCTGCATCAGCAAAAAGCTTTCGTTCGATCTGACATCTTCCTGCCCCAAAATTCGTCGATTAGTCGCAACTCCATGCAACTTTTGGTTTTGCTTTGGGCATCCAAATGTTGAAACTCAGTGTAGTCTCAGGAATGCAAGGGCAAGCGTGTGGGCAACGCTATGAAATTCAAACGACCTCCTTCCGACTGCCAACCGCAAATCCGGCATCTCGATCTGTGCAGCGCTGAGAACATCGCCGACTCCATCGCACTGCTGAGAGATGAAAACGACAGGCTCCGCCGGATGGTGGCATTATTGAGTGCAGAGACTGAGTACATCCGTCGCTCTCTCTCGTCGTCAGTATCCACTCATTGGCGCTCGTCCTCACGCTTGAGGGCGCTTCCTTGACTTGCCTTTGCTGACGGAGCAGGTGTCTTGCTGTGGATAACCAGCTTGGCGCTTCGGCAAGGCCGAGTTGGCAGTCACATCATTCTCGCCTCAAGCGTCTTGGATGGCTCTCTCCGCTGCCTTTCGGCGCGCCGGAGCACGTCGGGTTGCAACACCCAAGACTGAAAGGCGAAAAAACGTGAACTGCGATCTTTGGTTGCATGGCCTGCTTAGCCACATTTGCCCCGAAGTTTGTTGAGTTCACGATAACAAACATGTCTAACTTTTGGGCGACCACATATGATATGCTCGCTAACCGAAGTAGATTACAATTGTTACGATTTGTTCGGGGGTGTTGATGAGCGACGCTGAGCAGCAGAAAGTGGTGAACCTCGACCGCGGACTGTTCTTCGTGAATTACAGGAGTGCCGAAGACTCCCTCTCTCCACCTCATGTTACGGTCGCACCGGCGGTAGGCCACGAAAGGCGGATGGAGATCATCCTGCACCCTGATGCGACCGAGCCAACCCTTTGGGAGCCGAATTCCGGCTTGGTGGTCCGAGTCAACACGCCCGGCACTTTGCAGGTCCAAGTCCAGCCCATGCGACTTGGAGGATCGCAAGCCGCCGTGGTTCGCATTGAACCGATCCAATCCGGCCGAGCCCACGTCGTCACGGCGCAAAGCGAAAGCCTGGGCTTGCATGCCAATGCCACGACGGAAGGCCTGAAGGTGCTTGGCCACGTGGCGGGTCGCGGCGACGTCACTGTCGGACCCAACGCATGGATTGCAGGTCCAACGGCACCGTCCCGCGTGGAAGGGGTGGCCCTGGAATGGCCGGAGAAGCCGGTCGGTCTTGATATCCGCTATGCGGTACAGTTCGCCAACGGTCAGGCCGGGAGCGGCAGAATGGTCCCGCTCGGCGCCTACGCCGGTACACGCGGGCGGGCCCTGCCCATTACGGGCGTGGTCCTGGAAATGAGCGGCACCGACGAATTAGAGTTCGTCGCGGAGGCAGGGTTCTTGAACGCACCGACCTTGCGCGCGGTCGGCAAACGCGTGGTGCTGTCGGGTCCGACCAATCGCGAACCTCTGGTTGGCATTCGCATTGGCATCGAACGGATTGCAGCCGCGGAACAGGTCGCAGCGCCTGCGAAGCCGCGAAAGCCTGCCGGTTCGGGGCGGGTCCGTGTGTTCCGCAGCCGGCCGCGCCAAGAGAGTCCGGTTACCTGAAGCGATCCGGACACTGAGACTTCGGAGCGCCGGCAAGCGACCGCAATCGGTCAGGGCACGGTTAAATGGTTCTCGGCACCGTCATTGACGCCCCAGCGCTCGTCGGACCTCGCTCACATATCGCGCTCGAGCGCCTGGCGGCGCAGGCGCTGACTGCTCAAGACTTTATCACAGCGTTCAAATATGCGGATCGACGCTGCCGTATTGAACCGCCGCCGGCCGCCCATTGCTTCATTCTCCGCGCGGAGGCGAACTGGAAGCTTGGACGCGGCGAAGCGGCGCTCGCCGACCTCACCGAAGCGCTTCTTGTCGACCCTTCCGACGTCGGCGCCAACCGTCGAATGCTTGCCTGGGCCACGGACGATCGGCGGCGGGGCGCGGCTGCCAATCTGATAAGCCGTGACGGCAATCCGGCCATCCTGCGAGCTGCCATCGCTGAGCTCCGGCGTGCTGGGGATCGGCACTGGGCCGCCTGCTCGGTGTTTGACAATCACGTGACAGGCTGGGTCGCCTGGACCAAGGCCGCCACAGTCGAAGCGAGCCTTGCGACCGAAGACGGCACGTTAACGAGCCTGCTCGAGCCCAACTCATTTCATCCCTTGGCCAGCAGGGACGTTCAGGCGACCGCCTTTCTCGTTAGGCGGCCACCATCCAGGACCCCTCAGACGCTGACGTTGAAATGCGATGGCGAGATCTTCCAGATCCGGCGGCTCGCACCCAACCTGTCTCCGCCGGCGCGGGTCCGAGCACACGCGCATCCCTCCGCTCGGCCAAGGCCTCGCACCTCCGCCCCCACCGTCATCGTTCCCGTCTATCGGGACGTACAGGCAACGATCGACTGCTTTGAAAGCCTCGTTAAGGCAAGAGCTTCGGGTGCGTCGAGAAGCGAGCCGTTCCGCATTCTGGCCGTCGATGATGCCAGCCCCGAGGTGGAGTTGCGGCGCTATCTCCAAGAGCTTGCCGCGGCCGACACGATCGACCTTGTTGTGAACGCGGTAAACCTTGGCTTCGTCGGAGCGATCAATCGTGCGCTGGAGGAGGTGCCGACGGGCGACGTCGTGTTGCTGAACTCCGACACCGTCGCAGCACCCGGCTTTGTTGATCGATTGGCGGCCGTGGCGCGTTCGGCACCCAACATCGGGACGATCACGCCGCTTTCCAACAACGGTGACATCTTTTCGTTCCCGATGCCGAATGACGTCAATCCGATGCCGAGCTATGAGCAAATACTCGAGATCGATCGTATCGCGGGTGTTGCCGACGCCGGCGATGCAATCGACGTGCCAAGCGGCATCGGGTTTTGTCTCTATATCACGCGCGCCTGTCTCGATGCCGTAGGCGGGCTGTCGGAAACGTTTGAGCGCGGCTATCTCGAAGATGTCGACCTCTGCCTTCGCGCGCGCGCCAAGGGCTTTCGCAATGTTTGCGCGCCGTCGGTCTATGTCGGGCATCACGGCTCGAAATCCTTCCAGCACGAGAAGCGAAGCCTGGTGCTTCGCAATCTGGGTGTTCTGGACCAGCGATTTCCGAACCATCGGAACGAATGCCGCGCGTTTGAGAGCGCCGATCCGCTACGACCGGCGCGCGCAGCGCTTGAGCGCGCGCTGCCCTGGTCGTCAGAACCATCCGTGCTGATCGTCGGGAATCAACGCTCCTGCGCAGCCATAGCCGAGGAGCGAGCGCGCCACCTCCGCCAGCATGGCGAGCGCGTGGTTCTGCTCTTGCGAGAGCGCGATGTCTTCCATCTCAAGGCCGCGGACGGCACGAGCCCGCAATCGGTTCATTTGAGGCTCGGCAGGGAAGCGGACATCGCCGACGCCGCCGAGCTCCTTACACGGCTGCATGCAAAACGCGTGGACATCGTCGAGCCGAATCCGTTGCTGGAACTGATCGATCTGATGCGGGCACTCAACCTTCCGCTCAATTTCTGGCTGGTGGGAGGAAACCTTGGCGAAGCGGCTGTCTCGCTTCCCGACGGGACGCCCCTCCTTGTTCCCAGCGAAGCGGCCAAGGCTTTTGCCAAGGCTCGTTGGCCCAAACGCAACATCGTCCCCCAGCATTGGCCAACCCGGTCGCTCGACCTGCCGCTGCTTTCCGGCTCGCGAAAATCGCTTGTCATCGTTCCATCTGCGCCCTCGCCCGCATCCTTGCGCGTGATGCGGAGCCTGGCGGATTGCCTGCAACGGCGGGAACCATCCCGATCGATCGTTATCGCTGGCACGACGTATGACGACGATCGCCTGATGTCGTACCCAAATGTCTTCATAACCGGCGCGATTGCAGCCGGCGAGCTTGGCGATGTTCTGGCACCGCATGATCCGGGCTGGCTGCTCACCGATTTCGAAGAACCAATATTCGGCCATCCGCTGATTGAGACTGTAAAGCAAGCTTTAAGACCTGTCGCATATCGCGACTGGTCGGGCGGATCGCCCAAACCGCGCAAAGGTGACCTTGCCCTTCCTGCCAATGTAGACGAGGCAGGACTTGTCGATGCGGTGGTCGATTGGGTCGAACAATCATGAGCATCGCGCGCGTCACCCGCACCGCACCGGCGGCCAAACCGAAACTGGTCAGCCGGCTCGCGCTCGCTCACGACAGTACCGTATCGGGCTTCGTGTTCGATCCTGAGGCTCCGGAGCGCCGCTTCACCGTCGATATCCTGCTCGATGGTCTGGTCCTGAGAACGACGTACGCCGATTCCCTCGTCCCGGAGCTCTTTGAGCAAGGACTGGATGGCGCTTACGGATTCGCGGTGACACTCGAACCGGACCTGCTCCAAGCCGCGAGCGTCCTTGAGGCACGCCTCGCCAATCTCGGAACCCCCATCGGCCACCCCATCGACCTGGAGAATGAAAGCACACTTGTCGATCTTCGACCGAGCAGCGAATTGCGCTGGCTCGGTGGTTTGCATTTCGAAGGCTGGATCGACAGCGAAATCGCCGCCACGCTTGAAGCGATCGTCGATGGAGAAACTGTCGCACAGGTCCGTGCGACGGCCTGGACACACATCGGCGACAACGCCAACGGGCAAGGATCTCGCAACGCCCGCGCTTTCGATTTCCACGTCCCGCAGCGCTTCGCCGACGGACGTGTCCACAGGATTGGATTGCGCAAAGACGACGGCGAGCAGGTTCCGGCAACGGCCGTCTTTGTCGCGTTTCCCGATGGCCTTGCCGGAATGATTGACGCGATCGGGGGGCACGGCGCCGAGCGCCTGCGCGGCAAACTGTACGATCAGCTCATTCCGGCCTCGCTTCCCCTCGCCGACTACGCGAATTGGCGTGATCGCTTCCCGTTGCCAGAACCGCAGACGAGCCGGCTTCAACTGGCTGTGGTTATCGCCGGCACCGCCGGAACTCAGCAAACGCTCTCCACCCTGGAAACGCAGAGCCACGAAAACTGGACCGCAGGCGTGATCGACGGTCAGCCGCTTTCCGTCGAAAGCGAGGCCCTCCTGGAGTTTCTCGAAGACGCCGCATCCGATACGCAACACGTCGTCGTCACCATGGCAGGCATGTCGCTCGAACCGAACGCGCTGGCTCGCATCGCAGCCGCATTCGACGCCTATCCGGATGCTACGGCCGTGTACGGCGATCTTGACTTCCTCGCCGACGATGGCCGGCTCTGGCCGCTTGCCTTTCCGGCGTTCGACTACGAGAGAATGCTCGAGCAAGGGTATTGTGCGCACCTGTTCGCGGTCCGACGAGAAGCGCTGCTTGCCGGGCTTGAGGCTCGTCCCGACAATCTCTATCGGCTTTTCAACTGCCTGCTCGATCATACCGATCCACGACAGGCGAACATCCTACACTTGCCGGGAGCCTTGGCGACGCTGCCGAAACTCAATCGGGTGAATGCCGCCTCTCGGCTTTCCGCCGCGAGCCACATGCATTTGCGGGCGCGCGGCATTGGGGCGGAGGTGAGCCAGCAGCAAGGCAATCTCTTCCCCGCGGTCCGAATCAAGCGACCGATCCCGCACGAGCGGGTGACCCTGATCATCCCGACCCGCGACCGCCTCTCGCTGTTGCGCACCTGCCTGGACAGCATTGCGCCCGCGGTCGAGCGCTGCCGTGCCGATATCCTCGTCGTCGACAACGATAGTGCCGACCACGAGACGATCGATTATTTCGCAGATCTGCGCCGACACGGCATCCGGACTTTGCGGATCGAGGGGTCGTTCAACTTCGCAAGGCTCAACAATCAAGCCGCTGCGATGCTCGACAGTGACGTCTTATGTCTTCTCAACAACGATATCGAGGCAAGCTCGGACGACTGGCTTGAAGAGATGCTGACGCGGCTGGCCGAGCCGGACGTCGGCGCCGTCGGCGCGCTCTTAACCTGGCCCGGCGGCGTCGTGCAGCATGGCGGCGTCGTATTGGGAATGAACTTCGCGGCAACCCACGCATACACCGATAGATTTGGCGATGATCCCGGTTTTGTTGATCAGCTACTCGTCGCGCACGAATGCAGTGCACTAACCGCGGCCTGCCTCGTGACCCGACGAAACGACTATCTTGCCGTCGGCGGAATGGACGAAGCTCGCTTCGCGGTCGCATTCAACGATGTCGACTATTGTCTCCGCCTGCGCCAAACCGGCAAGCGCATTGTCTTCACGCCTTACGCGAAGCTGGTCCATGCCGAATCCGCCAGCCGTGGCAAGGACGATCGGGCGGACCGCCGAGACCGGTTCGAGCGTGAGCTCAGTCTGCTTCGTGCGCGGTGGGGCGAGTTGCTCAATGACGACCCGACCTACAACCCGCAGCTCTCACGCGATGGAGTCCCCTACAGCGGCCTGGCTTGGCCCCCGGGATCGCGCGACCCCAGGTTCAACGATCTTCCGCCTGCACGCGACATACCGCCAGGATTTTAGCGGCACCGCCGGCCACAGCACCAAGCTCGCCCGAACCGCCGCCCCGATGACGTCGGCGAAGGATATTGCCCTTTCGCACGGACGGGCGGGACAGCGGCCGGCTTGTCTCGGTCAACCGTGAGGCTTCAACAGATCTTACGCCACCTCGGCAGCAGTTTGGCTGGCGCCGATCGCTTGCACCCGGGCGGCAAGCATGATGCGTATCTGAACAGGCACCTGACGGTGCGACTTCGCGCGCGGGTACGGCAACTCCCTGATCGATTTACCGTTTGGATAAAGGGCCTCGTGCTCGGCCCAATTGTCGAAATGCAACCGCTCGATGTTGTCGACGAACGTCTCGGCCGGCGTGCTCTCGGCGAGAATCAATGAGTGATCCTCGACCTCCACATGATAATAGGTAAAGGTCGTCGGCACATTGTGCTCACGGACGATAGACGTGCCGTTGACTAGCGCGCCCGCCTGAATCAGAGCACCATCGACGAGGACCGCATGGTCCGGCGAAATCAGGAGATCCCGGGAGGGCACGCCCTCAGCTAGTGCGCCGGCCTTGATGCGGATCGGCAGGACGCGGATCTTGTCGGCGAACCTCGTCGAAACCGTCTGAATGCCGAGCCAGTCGACCGTCGCGACTCCACGATCCTGAGTTAAGACCTGGTCACCGCGTGTCAAAGTCTCGACGGGTACTGCGCCAGCCGGTGTGCCAATCAGAGTACCGGCCATGAAGCAGATGGTCGTATTGCCACTGGTAATGGTCACATCACCGTTATGCCCGTTCAGCTTGCCCGAATACTGGGTGTCGGTCAAAAAAAACGAACGTCCATTGCTGTCCAGGATGATAATCCCGCTGATCGTGTTGCCGTGATCCTGAACGGTCGCTGTGCCAACGAAAGTGTATTTTCCCGTCTCAAGGTCACCCAAATCGGCGCCAATCTTCGCGACCTTGATCTTGTCGCCGGCAAAGATATCACCGCCGTTCGGATCTTTGACCTTCACGCCGCCCGCCACGTAATCCACAAAATCGGTCTTCGGATTAGCGTCGTCAATTCGGTAGGCCGCCTTACCGCCGTTGGCCAATGCGTAGGCGTAGTGAAACGTCTCGCTAGTCGCCATCGAACCCCTCACTCCGAATGTTATGGATAAGTTAACATTATAAAAACACGTTAGCGTTCCGATAACCTTTGCGCAATCCGGAAAAGGGGCTGTTGAGACGGTTCGGCAAAATATTGCGATAATCTGCAAATTCGCTTATCGATCACCACTGATAATATTAGCTTTGAAAGATTATTGGGGATGATGATTAGATCGTACCGGTGGAAGCAAGCCGGTGATCAGGAAGAAGCGCAGAGATGGCTCGCCACCTATCATCCCATTTATGTAAGTAATAAAATCCCTCTCCTCGGCCCCGGAGGATCGCAAGAGATTTGGGCCGGTCGAATCTTTGTGCTTAGCCAGACTAGCTGCGCGCATGCCGAGCTTGTCCGAGGGGCAACGGCGGTCTCAGGCCGCGCACTCGATCACTTCGCCCTCCAAGTCGTGATGGGCGGCTTTGTCGAAATGCATCATCATGGAGGCACAGTGACTGCCCGCGCCGGGGATTTGCTTTTGCTGGACCTTCAGGCGCCGGTTCGGCTGATCCGCGGCACCGATAACGGTCCCAGTGCTGACCTGACGCTCTGGATACCGCGAGCAAGCCTGCCAGCGAAGTTCGCCGATCTGACCGGCAGACATGGCACGCTGGCCAAGGCAGCCGCCCCGGGCGCTTCCGTGGTCTCCGCAGCCTTGCAGGCCATGCTTGCACAGGTCGACCTTGTCACTGCCGCAGAGATGGATGAAATCGCGTCGGGCATTGCGTTGCTGGCGGTGCAAATACTGACCTTGGCGGCGAGACGCACTTCAGCCGTTGAGCCTTCGAATTCGCTGCCTCTCGACAGCTTTGTTATCATCAGCCGCTACATTGAGAATCATCTTGCGGCAAAGGACCTGAGCGCCGACAGCCTGGTCAAGACGTTTGGCCTATCCCGCGCCTCTTTGTATCGTCTCTTTGAACCAACTGGCGGTGTTGCATCCTACATCCGCGCACGCCGCCTGGCTCGCGTCCAACAGGAGATCACGGCTGGGGGATTCGGCAACAGACGAATAGCCCCGATCGCCTACCGCTACGGATTTCGCAATATTCCCGCATTCAATCGGGCATTTAAGAGCACGTACGGCCAAACGCCCCGCGAGGCGCTCATGGCGACACGATCAAGCTTACCCTCCTCCGCCGGCTCGTCTCACGCGCCGGGAAAACTTGTGCAATGGCTCTTGGACATTTCGTGACAATCTTGCCGCAATAAATCCGGCCGTTGACAATTTCTCTTTGCAGGACGACGGCTGCAGCAATAGCCGGCGCAACCGATGTCGGTTCATCTACGCCAGCGGATAATGAATGAATTGCATCGCCCTCCACGATTAAGCCGTCTTTTCGATCTGCTTTTAACAAACGATCGTTGTTGTTTTAGCCGCCCGATCCTAGGCATACCCCCGTCGTTTAGCTGATTATCTGTCACTTTTCTGTCATGCTCGATCTTGAAGACCCGTTTCGATTGGTTGATGCGCCCGATCTGTCAATTCGAATGCTGGAGTCACACCCAGCATGAATGACGGACAGCCGGCAAAAATGCTTATCGAGCAAGGCCGGCGAATTCGAGCGACGGGCGATCGCAGAGCTTCGCTCGCCGCATTCCTCAGCGCGACGAAGAGCGACCCTTCCAACGTCATTGCAACCGTTGAAAGCGGCTATGATCACCTGCACCTGGCACAGATCCCTCAGGCACGCTCCATGTTCGAGCGCTCGCTCGCGCTGGATCCAGATAACAAGCCGGCCTTGATCGGCCTCGGTCATACCCTGCGACATCTGGGGGAGTTCGAAGGTGCCGCACAATCGTTCCAGCGAGTCCTGCAACTTGAGCCCGGTCATGCCGGTGCCAACGAAGGACTGGGCTATGCACTGAAATCCTTGAGCAGGAACGAGGATGCGCTCGCAGCATTCCAGGCTGCAGCACGCACCAATCCGAGAGACACCAGACCACATATTGAAGTTGCGCGCATGCTGCGCGATCTCGGCCGGAACGAGGAGGCCGTCACCGCGCTGCGTGACATAGTCGCGCAAGATCCCAATAACACTGCCCATCTGTTGACGCTTGCGCGTTTGTTGCGGCAAACCGGCTCGGCAGTCGAAGCACTCGACACTTTCCGAAAACTTGCGGAACTCGATTCTGCCAATCTCGGCTTCAGAATCGAGCTTGGGCATCTTCTTCGCGAAACCGACCTCATCGACGAGGCGAGCAAGGTCCTTGAAAAGGTTCTGCAGGAGGCGCCTCTCAATATCAGCGCGCTGAATGCCCTTGGGTGGACTCATCGCAAGGCAAATTCTCTTGAAGCTGCGCAGGTCTGCTTCGAGAGAATTCTTGAGATCGAACCAACCAATATCGGAGCCTTGCACGCGCTCGGTCTCGTCGAACGGCAGCGTGGCAGCCATGAAAATGCGCTCGTGCTGTTTACCCGCGCGAAGGAAGTGAGCCCAAAGGCCTTCCATATTCGCCTCGAGGTTTGTCACTGCCTTCGGAACTTGAAACGCTTCGGCGATGCCATCGCCGAATTCAGGGAGGTTCTGCGCGAGTGGCCCCGAAGCCGCGAAGCTCATCTTGGCCTCGGTTATGCCATGCGCGATTCGGGCAAGGTCGAGCAGGCACTGGACGCGTTCGACGAAGCCGCCTGCGATGATCCCTCTCACCCAAACGGCCTGATCGAAGCGGGACATACTCTGCTCCGTCTTGGACGCCCCGCCGAGGCCGAGCAGCGGTTTCGCGGCGCGCTCGATCGATCACCAGGCAACGCGGCCGCGTTGGTCGGTCTGAGCTATGCCCTCCGCCGCCTTGGGTGCGCCGGCGAGGCGGAAGAAGCTTTACGTAAAGTTCTTCGCGGGCAGCCTGGCAATCACGGTGCGCGTATCGCGCTGGCGCACCTTTTGGAGGCTGGATGCCGCCTGGAAGAAGCCGCCGAACTTTTGCTGGAACTCATCTCCAGACAGCCGGAGCATGCCGACGGTCTCGCCGCGCTGGGCAATATCCGTCGGCGTCAGGGCGATCGCAAGCAGGCTTTGGCGTTTTTCCGCCGAGCTTCGAAGGCGGATCCGACGAATATATCTCGCCTGACCGACATCGCGATCGAGCTTCGCGACGTCGGGCGGTTTGAAGACGCCGAAATGCTGCTCGATAAAGTTCTCGCCGTCAGTCGGGCCGATGCACGGGCGTTGCTGCAGCGCGGGCAATTGCTGCGTCGCCAGGAACGCCGATCTGAGGCTCTTGCCGCCTTTTCGGAGTTGCTGAGGCTTGACCCAAACAGTACGCAGGCCATGGTCGAAGCTGCCGCCGAAGAGCGTGCCCTTGGCCGCCCGAATGTCGCCAGACAATGGCTAGATAAGGCGCTGGATATCGAAGTCGATCACCTCGACGCGCTGCTTGCTCTGGCCGACATCGCCTTGCAGAGTGACGATGCCGATACGGCGCTTGCGCTGTATCGGCGGGCTGGCAAGACGCATCCGACAAGCGTCTGGGCTCGGCTGGGGGAAGCGCGCGCCTGCTTTGAGCTTGGCGAGCGCGATCGGGCGTTCCAAGTCGTGACGGAGGCGCGCGAGTGCCTTGGTCTTCACCCTGAAATTGCGGGCGTCGAGGTTGAGCTTCTCAGGCATATGCGCGACTGGACGAGGGCCCAGGAAGTGCTCGATGACGCGCTCGCCGAAGCATCGCGGCCGAATTTCTGGTTGTGGTCCCACAAAGTGCAGATTGCAACGATGACGGGCCAGTACGACGCTGCCGCGCGTCTCCTGCAACAGGCGCCGGCATCGGACACGGTCGCTGAGGCCCGCGTGGCCCTGCTCGGCGGACAGCTTGCCGAGGCGCAGTTCCGCTACGAAGAGGCGATTTCGCTTTATCAGCAGTCGATCCGTTTGAATTCCGGAGATGCCTGGTCGCACTTCGAGCTCGCCCGCGCCGCCCTCATGAATCTCGACGTCGATGCCGCCCGTGCCGCGCTCGGCGCCTTCATCCAAGTGAGCCAATCGTCATTGTTGCTGCGGGGGCAGTCGCTCAGCCCATCGCAGAACCATGTCGGCCAGCTGCTCGATGAATTTCTGCTCGATAGTGAGGCTCTGGCGACGCTGCGCCACATCCGCCTTCGTCCGCTCGATTCACAATTCGAGCCGTTGAGGGAATTGATCAAGCAATACCCGGACTATACGCCCGCAGCGATCATCGCCGCGATCGCGCTGCGCCAGACCGGCCAGTTTCAGCAGGAAGCAACTGTCGAGAGCTCCCTGAAGCGTGCCATTCCCTCTACGATCGCGCAGTTCTGGGATGTTACGCCCCCAGAGGACGTCCGCAACCTAATGAAGTCATGGCAAGAGCTTCATCCGACGTATCAGTGGAAATGTTTTGACGATCAGAAGGCGTTTGCGTTCCTGAACGAACATTACGGACGCGAGATCGTGGACGCCTATTTCCGCGCGCCATTCCCTGCACAAAAGGCGGACATCTTCCGTCTGGCATTCCTGGTTGCTCGTGGCGGAATCTATGCCGACGCGGACGATCGTTGCCTGGTGCCGGTCGACAGCTTCATTCGGCCCGATGCGACGCTGGTTGTTCATCAGGAAAATTACGGCTCCATCGGCAACAATTTCATCGCGGCAACGCCGGAGCATCCGGTGCTGGCTCGGGCGCTGGAGCTTGCTGCGGCGGCGATGCGCCGCGGTGATCGCGACCTCATTTGGCTATCGACCGGTCCCGGACTGTTGACTCGTGCGTTTGCTCAAGAGTGGGCGGCGCAGCGACCGGTAGGCCTACTCCGAAGAACGCAGGTGATGAACCTCGGAGAGCTGCAGCGCTCCGTCGGAATCCACTGCCCGGTCCGCTACAAGTCGACCGAACTGCACTGGAGCCGATCGGCCTTCGCAAAGAAAGCCCTCCGCCGACGAGGCTAAATCCGTCGTCAGCGGCTCGCCGGTGCTTGCTGCATGGCGGCGAACTCCTCGAGCTCCGCTGTCAAGGCATCCTGCCAGGCCGGCGTGGTCATTCCAAACTGATTTTTCAGCCGCGACAAATCGAGCCGAGAATTACCAGGCCGCTTGGCCTTGGTCGGAAAATCGGCGGCCGCGATCGGAACGATAGACTCTACGGCGAGCTCCACACCGCGCGACTTCAGGCCGGCGACGATGGCGCTCGCGAAGCCATGCCAACTGGTCTCGCCGGCGCAGACAAGGTTAACCACGCCGCTGTTGCGCACAAGCAGCGCGTTCAAGTCCGAAAGGTTTGGCGGCACGATGCCGGCGATCGCGTCGGCAATCGCGCTCGCCGACGTCGGGGCGCCGATCTGGTCGGCGACGATGCGCAGCTCTTTGCGCTCGCCGGCCAGCCGCGCGATCGTACGCAGGAAATTGGCTCCCTTGGCGGCATAGACCCAGGACGTGCGCGCGATCAGATGCGGCCCGCCGGCCGACTGGATCGCCGCGTCGCCGGCCAGCTTGCTGGCGCCATAGACTGAGAGCGGGTTCGTGGGACTGTCCTCGCGCCACGGCTTGTCGCCAGAGCCGTCGAAGACATAGTCGGTGGAGAAATGGACCAGCGGCACGCCATGCTGTGCCGCCCATTTCGCGATCATCTCCGGCGCCTTGGCGTTGACGAGGAAGGCGAGTTCGCGTTCGTCTTCGGCGCGATCCACCGCGGTATAGGCGGCAGGGTTGATGATGAGATCTGGTCGGAAATTGTCGAGCCTCTCAGCGAGCGTCTCAGGCTTAGATAGGTCAAACTCCGCGCGGGGCGGCGCGATGATCGTGCCATGCTTCGCCAGCAGCGGCTGCAATGCGCCGCCCACCTGGCCATTGGTACCCGTCAACAAGATCCGCATCAGATTTGTCCATAGACTGGAAGGTTTTTCACGTCGGCTAACAGCGGCGCCACGGCGTCCTTGGCGGACAAAGACGGCTTTTCGACGCCCCAGTTGATGCCGATCGCGGGATCGTCCCAGCGGATCGAGACCTCATCCTTGGGACTGTAAAGATCGTCGCATTTGTAGAAAAAGTCGGCGGTTTCGGAGAGAACGACAAAGCCGTGCGCGAAGCCACGGGGGACCCAGAGTTGTCGCCTGTTCTCTTCGCTCAATTCGACGGCAACATGGCGTCCAAAATTCGGGCTGCCGACCCGCACGTCGACGGCGACATCCAGCACCTTGCCGCGCAGCGCGGTGACCAGTTTTCCCTGCGTAACCGGATTCTGCAGATGCAGCCCGCGCAGCACGCCAAAGCTCGAGCGTGACATGTTGTCCTGCACGAACGGCCGCGCGATCCCGTGCTCGGCGTAACGGAAGGACTGATAAGTTTCGAGGAAAAAGCCGCGCTGATCGCCGAACAGCTTGGGTTCGATGATGAGGACTTCGGGAAGCTCGGTCTGGATGACATTCATTTTACAACACTTCGAAATTGCTGGCTCACGATGCTATCACTGCATTGATAACAACCTTGTGCACTTCACATTATATGTTATGTTTTGTGATAGCAAAACGTGAGGGGCTATGAAGGGCATTATCCTCGCCGGCGGGACGGGCTCACGCCTTTACCCAGTGACGACGGTCGTATCAAAGCAGCTTCTGCCCGTTTTCGACAAGCCGATGATCTATTATCCGCTGTCGACGCTGATGTTGGGCGGAATTCGGGACATTTTGATCATTTCGACGCCGCAAGACAAGCCGCTGTTTCAGCGGCTGCTCGGGGACGGGAGCGAGATCGGCTTGCGCTTTTCCTATGCCACGCAGGAGACGCCGCGCGGGCTTGCCGACGCCTTCATCGTGGGCCGCGACTTCATCGGCTCGGACTCGGTCGCGCTTGTGTTAGGCGATAACATTTTCTACGGGCATGGGTTGCCGGAGATGCTCTCCGCCGCTTCCTCCCGCAAGGAGGGCGGGACCGTGTTCGGCTACGTCGTCAATACGCCTGAGCAATATGGGGTCGTCGAACTCGATCACACCGGCCGCGCGCTCTCGATCGAAGAGAAGCCGAAACTGCCAAAGTCCAACGTAGCCGTCACCGGGCTATACTTTTATGACAACGACGTCGTCGAGATCGCGGCTCGGATCAAGCCGTCGGCCCGCGGCGAGATCGAGATCACCGACGTCAATAACGCCTATCTCGAGCGCGGCGATCTCTATGTCGAGGTGCTCGGCCGCGGCTTTGCCTGGCTCGATACCGGCACGCATTCCTCGCTGGTCGAGGCCAGCCATTTCGTCCAGATCCTTGAGCAGCGCCAGGGCTTGCGCATCGCCTGCCCCGAAGAGATCGCGCTGCGGCAGGGCTACATCTCGCTTCAAGCGTTCGAGAAGGTGGCCGAGAAGACCGCGAAAAGCAGCTACGGCGAGTATCTGAAGTCCGTTGCCCGCTCGTATCAGGGCTGATTCCACTGCATGGAGGCGATAGATCATGCGCTTTAAGGGCTCGACTATTTTTGTCACCGGCGGCGCCGGCTTCATTGGTTCAGCCGTGGTGCGTCATCTCCTGCGCGACAGTCACGCCCGCGTGGTCAACATCGACAAGCTCACCTATGCCGCCAATCTCGACTCGCTGCCGGCAGCGAAAGAGAACCTGAACTACGCCTTCGAGAAGCAATGCATTTGCGATGGCGCCGGGCTGCGCCGCCTGTTCGAGAAATACCAGCCCGACGCGGTCCTGAACCTCGCCGCCGAGAGCCATGTCGACCGCTCGATCGATGGTCCCGGCGAATTCATCCAGACCAACATCGTCGGCACCTTCACCATCCTGCAGGAAACACTACGCCACTGGCGCACGCTCTCGCCCGAAAAGCGCGAGCAATTCCGCTTCCTGCATATCTCGACCGACGAGGTGTTCGGCTCGCTCGGCGATGACGGCTTCTTCACGGAAACCACGGCATACGCGCCG